>JBLHMP010000056.1:0-26964 GCA_047623555.1 Granulosicoccus sp. | reverse complement strand
AACCCACGCGCCTCGCCAAGCGGTGACATGCGTGGGTTTTCACCCACCCTACGCCTTGGATCTGCCGTTTGTTTACGATCTAGGCGTTGTGCTTTTTGAAAAACACAGCTGCCTCGGTGGCCATCACCATCGTGGCCACCTTGGTGGACCGTATGCTATCCAAAGTCGCATCCGTGGTCGCGTCATCCAGAAACACACCTCGGCCAAGGTTCAGGACGCTCCCCAGAAAATCACCGGTATATTCAGGGTGAAACTGCACTGACATTGCCGGAAAATCATAGGTCAACGCCGCAATCGGGCAATAGGATGCGCTGCCGGTCACCGTTGCCTGTGGCGGAACAACCGTCACCTGATCATGATGCCAGACCAACGCGTTTTGGGCCTGTCCGTTGACCACAAATTCACGCGCGCCAACAACTTCGCCGCGATCGACATGCTCGGCTTTGCCGCCGTAAACCTCGGCCATGATCTGGTGACCAAAACAAATGCCAAACACCGGTTTTTCCAATGTCCGCACGGCATGCAAAAGTTGGCGAAGCGGGTCCATCCAGGGGGTGTCATCGTAAACGCCCTTTTCTGAACCACCAATGACAAAGCCATCGTAATCCGTTGCCGCAGGCACTGGCTGACCTGCGTCTGCAACGTCAAACACCGTTATCTCATCGCCATCCATCGTTTGGGACAGCCAGCGTTTGATCATCACACCAAAGTCAGGGACCGAGTCCAGCAGCGGGCTGGGCTTGGTCGATAGGTTGACGATCGCGATGTTCACCAATCATACACCCGGTCGATACCGGCCATTTTGACGCCGGTAAATGCCGAAGCCTGGAACGACAATGCCCGCAAATCTTCGACCTCAAGGTTATGCACCGATGACTTGCCGCAAGCCTTGGCCAAGGCGGTGATCTCCATCGTCATGGCCGTCAGATAGCGCGCCACCCGTTCTGCCCCGGCTTTGGGGTTCATGCGTTTTTCCAATTCGGGATCTTGCGTTGCGATGCCGACCGGGCAGCGCCCGGTATGGCAATGGTGACAGGCACCGGGCGAGGTGCCCAAGGCCTGATAATCCTCAAGATACCGTGGCGAATTACAGCCCGCTGCGATCATCGCGCCATTGCCAATCATCACCGCATCCGCGCCCAACGCCAAACATTTCGCAGCGTCGACACCCGAGCGGATACCGCCCGCAGCGACGAGCGACACCTTGCCAGTCATGCCACATTCATCCAGCGCCTCGCGTGCGGCGCGAATGGCGCTCATTGTCGGAATGCCGGTGTGGTTCAGCAGCATTTCGGGTGACGCGCCAGTGCCACCTTCGGCGCCGTCAACCACCACCACATCGGCGCCGGCTTTGGCGGCAATTGCGACGTCGTAACGCGGCCGGGTTGCACCCATTTTGATAAAGATCGGCACTTGATAATTGGTGGCGATGCGCAGTTCCTCGATTTTCACGGCCAGATCATCGGCGCCAAGGAAATCGGGATGCCGGATGGTGGACCGTTGATCGACGCCCACAGGCAGGGTGCGCATTTTGGAAATCCGCTCGCTGACCTTCATGCCCAAAAGCAAACCGCCAGTGCCGGGTTTTGCGCCCTGACCGACGACAATTTCGAGCGCATCGGCGCGGCGCAAATGGTCCAGATCAATGCCATAGCGGGCAGGGGACATTTGGTACAATAACCGTTGCGAGGCTTCGCGTTCTTCTTCCAGCATGCCGCCTTCGCCGGTGCAGGTCATGGTGCCAACCTTGGATGCGCCATAGCCCAGCGACGCTTTGGCGTTGGCCGACAAGGCCCCAAAGGACATCGACGCGATATAGATCGGGATTTTCAATTCCATCGGCTTTTCAACAAGGCCACGCCCGCCACCGAGCACCGTCGTGGTGTCACAGTTCTCGCGGTAGCCTTCGAGTGGCAGTCGCGTCATCGTGGCGGGCACAAAGGTCAGGTCGTCAAACGTCGGCAATTGTTTGTTGAACGAATTGTAACCGCGCACCTGATAACGACCCAGCTGCGCCAGGGCGTGCACTTCGGCAATCGCATCCGGGCTCCACCGGGCCGAGCCACCTTCGGAATAGGACGACGGCACGCCCGGGGGGCGGCCCTCAATTGCGCCTTCGCCGAACTTGATTTCCTCTTCGCTCGGGATCTCAAATGGATAGTCGTAAGGTTTCGTCAGATCATGAGCCATGAGCTTGCGTCCCTGCTTTCAAAATACCAAAGGCGCTGGCCGGAAATGAGTTTCCGCCAGTTACGTGATGTGTCTTTTAGGCCCAGAGGGTCCAGAATGGCGTCAACTTCGGCGACGTCTTCGGCGGTGGGTTCAACAACTTTGACGTCAACGCCAAAGCTCTCGACATCGCCAGCCACCCATACCTCGCCTTCCCATAACGCGTCTGCACAGCTCTCGCCGGCTCCGCCCAGGGCGATGATTTTGCCCGAATGTGCCATAAAGCCGGATTGATAGCCGATCTTGCCCTCAACGATGATATTGCCGCCCTTCATGGCCACGCCACAGCGCGGGCCCGCGTCGCCTTTGACGTGGATCGTGCCGCCCATCATCGCAGCCCCACAGGACATGCCCGCATAGCCGCCAACGGTGATCATGCCCTTGGCCATGCCTTCGCCAACCGCCCAACCAGCGTTGCGTTCGATGGTAATTGTGGCGCCGGTGTTCAGCCCGCCGCAGTAATAACCAACGCTGCCCTCAAATTGCAGCGTGGCGTTATCCGGTAGCCCAACGCCCAGATTGTGACGCGACAGGGTGTCAACGATGCGAATATCGTTGCCTGTCAGACAGGCCGCCTGAATGTCTTCGTTGATCTCGCGGATGTGGCGTTTGCCGACGTTGATTATTATCTCGCTCATGCTGCCAGTTTCCGGTTTCCGACGCCCCAGATGCCCGTCAGGCTTGGCCCGTCATAGTTGATCACATCACATTCATCCGGGAACACCCGGCGCACGGCCTGTTCTTCGGTGGCCGCAGCCAGTGATCCGTTTTGGTCGATCACCACCAGTGGTTTCATCGCAAACCGATCCTTGGCAAAACCAATGCCACCGGGGTTTGAGATCATAAAGGTAAACACGCCATCAATTGAATTGATCGACTTTTTCAACGCCTGTTCCATGGTCAGCCCGGCCTTGATCTGATCCGACACCCAAACGGCGATCAGCTCGCTGTCGTTTTGGGTGAGGAACCGATAACCTTGGCGTTCCAGCTGGCCGCGCTTGGTATAATAGTCGGTGATCTGGCCGTTATGCACGATGGCCACGTCCGAAAAGGGCCGCGCCCAGAACGGGTGACTGGCGTTGGGCAAAACCGAGCTTTCGGTGGCCAGACGCGCGTGGCCAAGCCCGTGGCTGCCGATCATGTCGCGCACACCGTGTTTGTCGGCAACATCGGTGGCGCTGCCGGTGTCTTTGATGATCTCAAGCGAACGGCCACAGGATTGGATTTCGATGCGGTCGGTCAACATGTCCGCATCAGCAACCCAGGCGACCAGATCTTTGGGGTCGGAAATTTCCATCCGGAAACAATAGTGTTTCTCGTGGTTGGTGATGAATGTCGGGTCAGACAGGAAATCCGATCCGTGATCGCGCAGCACGTTGGTGAAATCACCCATGTCGGCGTCCATTGATGCCTTATCAAACCCGATACCGCGCAGGGTATAGCCGCTGTCACGCGGAATGGCATAGATCGCAAACCCGGTACTGTCGGCCCCGCGATGCGATTGCGCCTCCATCAGATCAACCAAATCTTGGCCAACCTTACCGGGCGCAGATAGAATACGGCCAGCTATTCCACACATATCATGTCTCCCCACATATCAAGCTCGTTTGTGTTGAGTGTATACTGTATACAGTATTCGTGGGAGAGCAAGTGAGTTTTGGTGCGTTTTGCAATTGATCTGGGGTTCGGATTAGTGGCAAAGCGTGGACAATGCGTCTCTGGCATGCGCCATTTTCAATTTCCCTGCCCGGATGGGCCTGATCGGGGTAAATTGCAAAAAGCAAAACCCCTTGTGATCGCGTTTGTGGATACTGTATACATAAGTACAGTAGAGCCTGATAGGAAAAGAGGCCAGATTTGGCATTTAAGAGCATCCAACCCGCGCGCAGACGTTTGGCCGATGAGGTCTATGACGAACTGATCAACGCCATCATGCGACGAGATATAGGTCCTGAGGACCGGCTTGTGCAGGAAAAGCTGGCTGTTGAAATGCAGATCAGCCGCACCCCGGTGCGCGAAGCCCTGATGCGGCTGGAACAAGAGGGCGTTCTTGAAGTGTCCAACCGGGGCAGTTACCGGCTGTACCAGATGGATGACCGCGAGGTGAAAGAACTGTACCAGTGTCGTGCGGCCATCGAAGGGCAGGCGGCGCGGATTATCACCGCCGCTGGAACCCCCGAAGACTTTGCCTATTTGCGGGTGGTGGTGGCCGAGCAGGAAAAGGTCAGCGACCACACCGCACGGGGTTATTTTGAGGCTAACCGCAGCATTCACCGCGCCTTTATGGAACGGGCGCATAACCGGTTCCTGCTCGAGATGTTTGATATCGTCTGGGGCAAGGCGATGGCATTTCAGCTGTTTGCAGCCATTGAGAACGCGGATCTGTCCAAATCACTTGGCAATCATATGACGCTGGTTGATGTGGTTGAAAGTGGCGACAAGACTGCCGCTCTTGAGGCGTTTACAGACCATATTCAGGATGGCTTTGAGCTCCAGATGGAAGGGTTGCATGCGACCTGACAGGGTCGTGGGCAAACACACGCACGTCTTTTACCTGGCATGGATCAACACGGTATGAGCAGGCCAGACAGGCAATATCTGATCGGAGTTGATGGCGGCGGCACGTCCTGCCGCATCGCGTTGCTGCGCGATGGCCAGCGGTTTGAGGTCGCTCTGGAGCGCGCCAATGTGGCCTCGGACCGGGATGGGGCGATTGCAACGATCCGGCAGGGGCTTGATTCGGTCTTGGCCAAGGCGGGATTGACGCCGGGTGATTTGGCGCACTGCAAGGTTTACATGGGTTTGGCCGGGATACTGTCGACGGCGGATTCGGCTGACGTTGCGCGGGCGTTTCAGGCCAATCACATCGCTGTCTTTGATGACCGTGAATTGGCATTGCGCCATGCGCTGGGCGATACCGATGGGGCAATTGCCAGCATCGGCACCGGGTCATTTATCGGGCGCAGATCGAAAACTTCGGTGCGTTATATTGGTGGCTGGGGTCTGGTGTTGGATGATGCCGCATCCGGCGCTTGGCTGGGGCGCGCGGCATTTCGTGACACGGTGCGGGCGGTGGATGGGTTTCATCCCGAAACCCCGCTGACCGCAGAAATCCTGGCGGATTTTGACAATTCGGCGGCAGATTTGGTTGGGTTTAGCCTATCTGCGTCGCCTGCAGATTTCGCCAGCTATGCGCCGCTTGTGGTGGCTAAGGCTGCGGAACAGGACGCGGTGGCGATCCGGCTGATGCACTTAGGCGCTGACTATATTTGCCGATCGCTTGCGGTTTTGGGTTGGCAAACCGGCGAGACTCTTTGCCTGATTGGCGGGCTTGGCCCACATTACACTCTTCATCTTCCAGACGCGATTGCAGCGTCGGTTGTTGCACCAAAAGGCAGCGCTTTGGACGTGGCGCTAACGCTCGCTGCAGGGCTGGGCCGGGAGGGCACGCCATGAGCCGCCCACAAACGGCCTATGTCGGAGCGCGGGTTTTTGACGGCGCGCGGCTGCATGAAAACTGTGCGCTGATTGTTGCAGGCGACAGGTTTGACGGCATTGTGCCAGTCTCTGATGTGCTGCGATCTGCCAAGGTTATCACGCTGGATGGCGGCACGCTGTCGCCGGGGTTTGTCGACATTCAGGTTAATGGCGGCGGCGGCGTCATGTTTAATGATGACCCGTCGGTTGCGACGCTGACACTAATGGCCAATGCCCATACTCGGCTTGGCGCGACATCGATCCTAGCGACGTTGATCACCGACACGCCCGCACAGACCAACGCGTCGATCCATGCCGTACAAAGCGCCATATCGGCGGCGGTTCCGGGCATTATCGGGCTGCATCTTGAGGGCCCGCATTTGGCGGTTCGTCGCAAAGGCGCGCATGATGCGGCGCTGATCCGGGGGATGGACGATGCCGATGTGGCGCTGCTTATTGAGGCGGCGCGTCGCTTGCCGGTGCTGATGGTTACGCTGGCCCCTGAGAGCGTCACGCCGGCGCAGATTGGCCAACTGGCCAAGGCCGGTGTGATTCTGTCGCTGGGTCATAGTGATGCCGGGTTTGCGGCCTGCCAAACGGCGGTCGCGGCCGGGGCCCGCTGCGTCACACATCTGTTTAACGCCATGAGCCCGCTTGGCAGTCGTGAACCGGGGCTGGTCGGTGCGGCATTGCGGTCTGCCGGTGTATCGGCCGGGATCATTGCCGATTTTGTCCATGTTCACCCGGATACGCTGGCCATTGCGCTAACCGCAAAGCAAGGGCCGGGGCAGATATTTCTGGTTAGCGACGCCATGGCGACCGCCGGGTCCGACATTGAATCTTTCACCCTGAACGGGCGGCGGATAACGCGGCGCAACGGGCGGCTTACTCTCGCGGACGGGACATTGGCCGGGGCCGATCTGGATTTGGCAACGGCGGTTGGCAATGTGCAGACTTTGGGCGTGGAGATGCCTGCTGCTTTGGCAATGGCAACCTCGGTTCCGGCGGCGGTTGTTGGGGGTGGCGATCGGGTAGGGGCCATAAAGCGGGGGCGCATCGCTGACTTTATCCGCCTGAGTTCGGATACAACGCTTGTGGGTGTTTGGCGGCGCGGCTGTGCGGTTAATCTGAGTTAAGCACGAAACTTTGTCACATTACAGATCTGGTTCTGTCTTGGCATTGGGCTTTTTAGCGGCAACATGCTCAGACATCGGGCAGGCTGGGCGATCTAGCGGATTGGACCAATGCTTTGGTTCGCAATCTAAATCTGGCGTTTGACAGAATCGAGTCGCGCAGTAATAGTCGATTGATAGGAAGAAACTTTAAAGCTGAACGAAGTTAGTCAAAGTCACCAGACGGTTACAATCGCTGGTTACCTTTCGTTCATATATTTACCAAGGGAGAGGAAATATAATGAAAAAAATCCTGTTATCAGGAGTCGCAGCGTTTGCGATGGGGGGAGCCGCATCTGCTGGTGTTTGCCCAAGCGTGACCGTGTCTGACTCGATGGGGGTTGCGGCTGGCGCATTCCCACAACAATACGAACTGGCTGAATTTCAGAGCTTGGGCGATTGCACCTTAGAATTCTCGGCAAACCCGGCAATTGGCGATCTGAACGCCCGTATCCGTGGCAACGGCGACCTGCCTGCTCTGGCGGATCGTCTGCCATCCGAGCCGCTGGTTGTTGCTCCATATAACTCCATCGGCACCTATGGTGGCACGCTGGACGCTTTGTCGAACGCAACCGAAGCTGGCACATCCGACTTTATGTCGACACGCCACGTTAATCTGGTGCGTTACTCGGATGATCTGACAACGATTGTTCCGATGATCGCAAAAGGTTGGGAGTGGAACTCTGATTTCACTCAGCTGACGTTCTTTTTGCGCGAAGGCCACAAATGGTCTGACGGTGCACCGTTCACAGCCGAAGACGTCAAGTTTTGGTATGACAATCTGGCGACGGACAGCAATGTGCGTGAAAAGCCCAAGGATTATGTTCTTGTAGGCGGCGAAGAGATGGATGTGGTTGTGGTTAATCCAACAACAATCCAATTCAACCTGCCATCGCCAAAGCCCGGCCTGTTGTCACATTTTGCCAACCACTACGCGCAGGGCTTCCAACCTAAGCATTTCCTGGGTCAGTTTCACCCAGAGATCAATGCCGATGCTGACGCCAACGCCGTGGCCATTGGCTTTGAAAACGGTTATGACGCGATCAAAGGTTACTATGGCAACTCGGACTGGATGGACACGCCAACACCGTTGCTGACAAAGCCGTCATTGGTTGCCGGCATGCC
Source organism: Granulosicoccus sp. (assembly GCA_047623555.1). Taxonomy (GTDB): domain Bacteria; phylum Pseudomonadota; class Alphaproteobacteria; order Rhodobacterales; family Rhodobacteraceae; genus NORP181. The sequence continues at coordinate 18,961 of JBLHMP010000056.1, read as the reverse complement.
TGCCGACACGGTTCCGACGCTGGAAAGCCACATCATCACTGCCGAGAGTACAGAAGGCCGCCATCTGGTCGCCAATCCGTATTTCTTTCAGGTTGATACTGCCGGTAACCAGTTGCCTTACATCAACGAACAGGATGAATTGTTCGTCGGTGAAAGCGAAGTTCGCCTTCTGAAACTGGTCAACTCAGAAGTTGACTATAAGTCTCAGTCGCTGAACCTCGACTATGCGCCGCTGCTTTTGGAAAATCAGGAAAAGGGTAACTTTTCCGTTGATCTGAAACCAGAAATCGCGCTGAATACGTTCTCGTTCAACGTGACGTCCGAAGATCTGGCCAAGCGCGAAGTGTTTGGTAATCTGAAGTTCCGTCAGGCGATGTCGGTTGCGATGAACCGCAATGAGATCAACGAAGTTGTGTACTTTGGCCTTGGTCAACCACAGCAGTATATCGCGTTCTCGCCAACGCCTGGTTTTGTCAGCGAAGAAACTGAGCAGTCCTATGCGCAGTACGATCCTGAGATGGCCAAAGCGCTGTTGGATGAAGTCGGCCTTGTTGACACAGACGGTGACGGCATGCGCGAATTGCCAAATGGCGATAAGCTGGTGCTGAACATGCAGGTTGCGACGCAAGGTGGCTCGGTCAAATTGGTCGAACTTGTTGGTCAAAACTGGCGTGATATTGGTATCGACAACACGGTGAAAGAGATCACGACCGATGAATACCGGTCGGCCGCGTCGTCCAATGCGTTGGACGTGACGTTCTATGCCAAGAGCCAGCCTTTGGCCGTTATCCTTGGTATTTCGGAACTGTTCCAACCACCGTTTGATAACTACTTTAACCACACATCGGGAATGTTGTGGGGCCAGTATATCGACACAGACGGTGCCTCTGGTGTCAAACCTCCGCAGTGGGTTTATGACATGATGGGCAAGATTGACGAATTCCAGTCGGCGATTGCCGGGTCAGATGAGTCAAACAAGCTTGGTACAGAACTGGTTGATCTGGTTGTTGATAACCTGTTGTTCATCGGTACGGTCAAGGCCGTTGCGCCGATCTATCACAGCAACAACCTCAAGAACTTTGCAGAGTTCAAAACTCAGTCCTATGCGTATTACCGGACCTATCCGTACCGCGCATCGCAGTGGTATCTGGAAGAATAATCAGACCCGTCTGATACTGATCGCGGGCGGCCTATGTCGCCCGCGGTTCAATAGCCAATAAGGGTCACAACGACCCAGCCAACACTGCGGGGCGCAATTTCATGCTTCAGTTTTCTCGGTTTGTCGCCATTCGGGCGTCACTTGCTGTTCTAACTCTGGTTTTAGTTTCTTTTATCGTATTTTCTTTGATGGAAATGGTCCCCGGCGATTGCGCCGAGCGGTACGTTGCCTTCAAAAACTCACAAGGCTCGGTGATCACACCAGCCGATATTCAGATCGAACGCGTCCGTCTTGGTCTGGACAAACCCTATCTTCAGCGCTGGGGGAATTGGATTATCAACGCCTTTCAGGGCGAATTTGGTGACAGTTGTATCCTGCGCCTGAACATCAGCCAGTTGCTGGGCCAGAAATTCTGGCTAAGCCTTGGTCTGTGTCTGTCAGCGCTGTTTCTGGCCTATGCCATTGCCATTCCGGTTGGCATCATCGCCGCCACCTCAAAGAACCCATTCCTGAACAACTCGCTTCGCTTGGTCAGCTATCTGGGTCTGGCGCTGCCAAACTTTCTGCTGGCGCTGATGATCATGTTGTTCTCAACGGTGATGTGGGGCGACAGTTTAACCGGACTGTTTTCCAAAGAATTCCGAGATGCCGCGTGGTCGTGGGCCCGTGTCAAAGACTTCCTTGGCCATGCTTGGCTGCCGGTGTTCATTCTTGGCTGGTCCGCCACCGCCTTTGCCATTCAAACCGTGCGTGCGTTGATGTCAGATGAGGTCGGCAAACTGTATGTCACGGCCGCCGAAGCCCGTGGTGTGTCGGGGAGCAGGTTGCTGTTGCGCTATCCGGCGCGCCACGCCCTTAGCCCGATCATCAACTCGCTGGGGTTCGATCTGAACCGTATCTTTAACGAATTGCCCATCGTGGCGCTGATCCTGACCCTGACCGAGGCTGGGTCGTTGCTGATCGAGGCGCTGGCCCGATCAAACGATCAACAACTGGCCGGGGCGATCATTTTCATGCTAACTGCCAGTATCGTTGGGATCAACTTTGTCACCGATATTGTACTGGCTTTAACTGATCCGCGCATTCGTCGCAGCATTGTAGGGTGATTGATATGACGGATACCACAAACCAGGCCGCCCTGAACGATCAAAAGCTGAAAGAGGCGTATTTTACCGCGTCACAAGGCCAGTTGATCTGGACACGTTTCAAGAAACAAAAGGCCGCAATGGTCGGCGCATGGGTGCTGATCATTCTGATCCTGTCGGGCATTTTTGCGCCGTTTCTGACGCCTTATGACCCGACGATTGCGGGCCGTGACAAAGACTATCTGAACGGCGCGCCGCAGGTTCCCAGCTTTTGCGATGACAATGGCTGCTCATTGCGCCCGTTCATCTACACCTATGAACGCACCCGGTCGATCAAGACCAATTTTCGCTGGGTGACCGAGGTTGAGACCGGGCTAGAAGACCGCCGCTATCTCGAATTTTTCGTGAAGGGATCTGAATATTCCTATTTTAGCTTTAACGTTAATCTTCCTGGCCAAGGTCTGGATTTCAAAATTCCAGGGTTCACCTTTGACACGCATTTGTTTGGTGTCGACAGGGGCATGATCCATATCTTTGGCACGGATTCGACCGGCAAAGACATCTATTCACGGACCCTGACAGCGATCAATACATCAATGGCGGTTGGTACAATCGGCGTGTTTATCGCCTTTATCATGGCCTTGGCGATCGGCGGTGTCGCCGGGTATTACGGCGGCTGGATAGATTCCGTTCTGCAGATGATCACCGACACGGTGCGAACGATCCCCAGCATTCCGCTCTTCATGGCGCTGGCCGCGTTTATCCCGGATACTTGGAGCGCGGAGGCACGGTTCTTTTTCATCTCGATGGTGCTGGGCCTTATCGGATGGCCGACCTTGGCGCGGCGCATCCGAACCCATCTTTTGACCGAACGTAATCAGGAATATGTGCTGGCGGCGCAGCTTTGTGGCGCTTCGGCCAAACACATCATCCGGCGGCATTTGCTGCCTAGTTTTACTAGCTATATTATCGTCGATCTGGTGATCTCATTTCCGTATATGGTGCTGTCAGAAACGGCGCTTTCGTTCATTGGTCTGGGTCTGAAAGATCCGGTGAATTCTCTGGGTGTGATGTTGCAAAACGTGACGAGCGCCGACGTTCTTTTGAACTATCAATGGTATTTCATCCCTGTGGTCTTTTTCATTACGCTGGTGATGGCATTTGTATTCGTCGGGGACGGCCTAAGGGACGCTGCCGATCCCTACGGAGGGTCGAAATAAATGACTCGTTTATTGGATGTAGAACACCTGACTCTGCAATTTGACACAGACGAGGGCCGGATCACCGCCGTGGACGACGTGTCGTTTCACCTCGAGGCGGGCGAAGTGATGGGCCTCGTTGGCGAAAGCGGCTCGGGCAAATCGGTGACCGCCAAGGCGCTGATGAAGCTCAACCCCAGCAATGCGATCTATAGCGACGAAACCAGCATCAGACTGCATCTGGAAAGCGGTGTTGTTGACATCATGTCGCTGAAAACATCTGCCCAAATGCAGGTGGTACGCGGTGGGGCGGTCTCGATGATCTTTCAGGAACCTATGGCAAGCTTTGCGCCGGCGATTTCGATCGGCGACCAGATGGTTGAGCAGTTGATGATCCACACGGACATGAACAAAAAGCAGTCCAAGGCATTGTCGATCGAGATGCTGGACCGGGTGGGAATTTCAGATGCCTCAAGCCGGTTCGCCCAATACGCGTTTGAGCTCTCGGGCGGGATGCGGCAACGGGCGATGATCGCCATGGCGCTGTCGACCAAGCCGAAATTACTGATCGCGGATGAACCGACCACGGCGCTGGATGTGACCATTCAGGCGCAGGTGATCGACCTGATGAAGGACCTTGTCACCGAATTTGGCATGGGCATCATTTTTATCACCCACGATCTGGGCGTTGTCGCCCAAACCGCTGACAAAGTTGCGGTGATGTATCTGGGTCGTATCGTTGAACAGGGCACCGTGCGCGATGTGATCCGCCGTCCGGCGCATCCCTATACCAAGGGCCTGTTGGCGGCTCTGCCGCGGCTGGATGACCTTGATTCGCCACTGGTTCCGATTCCCGGTGACATCCCGTCGCCACTGGAACGGCCACTGGGCTGCGTGTTCAGCACCCGCTGTGCTGTTGCCATCGAAGGCCGTTGCAATGTGGACATCCCGCAATTTGTTGATCTTGGCGGGGACCACCGCGTCGCCTGCCACCTACCACTGGCGGAGTTGACCGGATCATGACTGATAAACCTCTGATTTCAGCCCGCGACTTGTCGGTTCATTATCCTTTGCGTGGTGGCGGTCTGTTCGGCCCGAAACCGGTGGTGCGCGCCGTTGAAAAGGTCAGCGTCGACATCGCCAAAGGTAGCTTTTTCGGGTTGGTTGGTGAATCCGGATCGGGCAAAACCACCTTTGGGCGGGCGTTGCTGAACGCGGCGCCAATTACCAATGGCAACGTGATCTATTCCGATGATGAGGTCGAATATGACCTTGGTAAAATCAACGCGTCCGAGCTGAAAGATTACCGCAAACGCGCCCAGTTGATCTTTCAGGATCCTTATGCGGCGCTTAGCCCACGCATGACGGTGCGCGATATCATTGCCGAACCGCTGCAGGTGATGGGCCTGACCAAAACCCGCGAAGAAACCGACGAACGGGTGCGTGAAATTGCTGCTAAATGCCGATTGAACCTGGAGCATTTGCGCCGCTTTCCACATGCGTTTTCTGGCGGCCAGCGACAGCGGATTTCCATAGCCCGCGCCTTGGTCGCGCGCCCACAATTCATCGTTGCCGATGAAAGCGTGGCGGCACTGGACGTGTCCATTCAGGCGGATGTTTTGAACCTGCTGAAGTCCATTCAGCAGGACATGGGCCTGACATTCCTGTTCATCAGTCACGACCTTAGCGTCGTTGCCCATATCTGCGATCATGTGGCGGTGATGTACCTTGGCCGGTTGGTCGAAACGGCGCCGACGCGTGAACTATTTGCCGCGCCGCGTCATCCCTATACCAAGGCGCTGCTGTCGGCGATCCCATCCCTGGACCCGGATGATCGTGGCAAGGCGCAACGGCTTGAGGGCGAAATTCCATCGCCAACCAACCCGCCACCGGGCTGCAAATTCCAGACCCGCTGCCCGTTTGCGATTGACGTCTGCCGCAAGCAGGAACCAAAGCTGGAGCACGCAGGAAAAGAACATAACGTTGCCTGTCATCGCTGGAAAGAATTAGCGGCTGAACAATCAGTTCCCGCTTGAAGGGAGGGGCGTGAAATCACGCACCCTACGGTTCTAGGCCTTTGATATCACCGCAGTTGCTTCGATCTCAAGCAGGGCTTCGTCCTCAACCAGACCGGAAATGATCAGCATGGACATCGCCGGAAAATGACGCCCCAGAACCCGGCGATAAACCTCGCCGACTTCGCGTTGGCGGGCGACATACTCTTTCTTGTCAATGACATACCAGGTCAGGCGGGTGATGTCGGTAATCTGTCCACCCGCCGACAATACCACATCAACGATATTGCGTAGGGCCTGTTCCATCTGCCCGATAAAGTCATGTGTCTCGAACTTTTGCTCGGCGGTCCAGCCGATTTGGCCGCCGATATACAACGTACCATCATTGGTTAGCATGCCGTTGGCATAGCCTTTGGCGGCCGTCCATCCATCAGGTTGAATCACTTTGTGCGTCATGTCGGGGCTCCGGTCATTTGGGTATTTGGTTTGCATAGATTATCCTGCAGGGCTCGGTGAAAACCCATGCCTTAAACTCCGATATAACGGTCAGTGATATCCGGTGTCAGCGCGTCCATTGCGCCATGCCAAACGGTTTCGCCACGTTGCAGAACCACAGCCTGATCCGCGACCCCGGACAGTTCGCGCAATGATTTGTCCACCACCAGAATCGACAGCCCGGTTTCACGCTTTAACGTCGCAATTGCCGCCCAGATTTCCTGCCGTACAATTGGCGCCAAACCTTCGGTTGCCTCGTCCAGAATCAACAAACGCGGATTGGTCATCAATGCGCGACCAATGGCCAGCATTTGCTGCTCGCCCCCCGATAAAGAGGCGGCAGATTGGCCATGACGTTCGCCCAGTCGAGGGAACAGGTCAGCAACACGCGCAAGATCCCAATGGCCGGGACGGCACGCGGCAATCAGGTTTTCCCGAACAGTCAGATTGGGAAAACAACGCCGCCCCTCGGGCACCAGACCCAGGCCCATGCGCGCGGCTTTGTAGGACGGTACCCGGCGCAGGTCGTGGCCATCAAACTGAAGGTCACCGCCCGCGATAGGCAGCATCCGGCACAGCACTTTGATGGTGGTCGATTTGCCCATGCCATTGCGTCCCATCAGCGCCACAACGGCGCCTTTTTCAACATGCAGGTTGACCTTGAACAGGGCCTGGGACGCCCCATAAAACGCCGAGACATTGGTGAGGGATAACAGGCTCATGCATCCTCTCCCAGATAGGCGCGGCGCACTTCGGGGTGGGCACGAATTTCGTCAACGCTGCCGGTGGCGATGATCTTGCCATAGACCAAAACGCTGATGCGATCGGCCAGCGCGAACACCGCATCCATGTCATGTTCAACCAACAAAATAGGGGCCTCAGCGCGTAATTCATCCAAAAATGTTGTCAGGCTTAGCGAGCCACTAGTACCCAGCCCGGCCATCGGTTCATCCATGACAAACGCCTTTGGGTTCAGGGTCAGCGCCACGGCAACCTCTAACTGTCGGCGCTGCCCGTGGCTAAGTTCGCAGGTGCGCGCGGTGGCGTGATCCAACAGATTAACCCGCGCGAGTGCGGTTTCGGCAATGTCGCGCAGGGCGCTGTCTTTGAGCACCGGGCGAAAGAACCGGAACGGTTTACCCTGCGCACCCAATGCGCCCAGCAGGACGTTTTGCAGCACCGTATCCTCCATCGCCAGCGAAGAAATCTGAAAGGTACGGCCAAGCCCCATACGGGCCCGTTGCACCGTGTTCAGCCCGGTCACATCGCGACCCAGAAAATGAACCTGCCCGGAATCGGGGCGCAATCCCCCGGCGATCTGTTTGATCAGCGTTGATTTACCGGCCCCGTTTGGCCCAATCAGCGCATGAATTTCGCCCGGCAACAGATCAAGGCTGACATCGTCTGAGGCCTTTAATGCACCAAAGCTTTTGGTGATGCCGCGCACCGACAGGACCGGATTTGATAGGGTATCAGTCATGGCGGGCCTCCTCACCTGCAACGGTGCCGATGATGCCACCCCTTGCGAAAAGCACCACGCAGAGCAACAATAGGCCGAGATAAATGTGCCAGTAATCTGACAGGCCACCAAGCACCTGTTCCAATATGATGAACAATGCCGCGCCTGCGACCGGGCCAAACAGGCGGGCAGTGCCGCCCAGAATGATAAACACCATGATCTCACCGCTGGTTTGCCAGCTGAACATTGTCGGGCTGACGAACCGGTTGAGATCGGCAAACAATGCGCCCGCCAATCCGGTGATCATGCCGGATATGACAAAGGCAGTCAGGCGCAGTCGGTAGGGTGTGATGCCGATGGTTTCGACCCGTTCACTGGATTGACGGGCGGCGTTTAGCGCCAGTCCAAAGGGTGATTTTGCCAACAGCGCCGAGAACACAAGTGCTGCGCCGAGGATCACATAGGTGATGGCAAAGAACTGGATTGGATCCAGCGTGTTCAGCCCGGGAAATCCGTTGCGGATATAGATCGACAGCCCATCTTCGCCGCCATAGGCGGGCCAACTGATGGTGAAATAATACAGCATCTGACCAAAGGCGAGGGTGATCATGATGAAATACACCCCGCTGGTGCGCAGGCTTAGTGCGCCAATGCCCAACGCCGTCAACCCCGAGGCGACCAAGGCCGTGATCCAGATCACGGGCATGGAATTGCTGCCTTCGATCAGGAACGGCCATTCTGTCATCGGCGTATAACTTTGGGCGTGGCTGGCCAGAACGCCCATTGCATAACCGCCGATACCAAAAAACGCGGCATGCCCGAAACTAACCAGTCCGCCAAGACCAAGGGCGATGTTCAGCCCGACTCCGGCGAGTGCAAAGATGGCGACCCGGGTGGCGAGCGTGATGTAAAATGGCTCATCTGCAGTTATCGCCCACAGGGGAACAGCCAACAGGCCAAGCGCAAGAAACGCGTTAATGATGCTTTCGCGTTTCATGCTTTTACCCCGAACAGGCCGGTGGGTTTCATCACCAAAACAACGGCCATGAGGATATAGATCAGCATGGTGGATAGGGACGATCCGATCGAGGTGGCCGAAGCGTTATCCATAAATAATTTAAAGAATTCCGGCAGCAGGACGCCGCCCAGCGTGTCGGTCAGGCCGACTAGCAGCGAGCCGATAAGCGCGCCTTTGATCGACCCAATGCCGCCTATGACAATGACCACAAAGGCCAGGATCAACACCGGTTCGCCCATGCCAACCTGTACCGATTGGATGGCGCCGACCAGGGCCCCGGCAAAACCCGCAAGGGCCGCGCCCAGGGCGAAAACGATGGTGTAGAGTTTTGATATGTCGACCCCAAGAGCGGCGATCATTTCACGGTCGCTTTCGCCGGCACGGATTTGGATACCCAACCGGGTCTGTGAGATTAGCAGGTAAAGGCCAAGAGCGACCAAGAGGCCAATGGCGATCAGCGTTAGACGATAAAGCGGATACTGAATGCCGCCGGGCAGGGTGATGGGCCCGGACAGGTAATCGGGGATATTCAGATAGAGCGGGAACGAGCCGAACAGCCAGCGCGTGCCTTCGGAAAAGATAAGGATCAGTGCGAAGGTGGCCAACACCTGATCCAGGTGATCGCGACTGTAAAGCCGTCGGATCACCAGAATTTCAACAAGCGCACCAGCGGCGGCGGCGGCGGCAAGGCTGGCCGCTAAGGCCAGAACAAACGACCCGGTCGCACCAGCCACGGCAGCAGCTGCAAAGGCGCCGACCATGAACAGCGAGCCATGCGCGAGGTTGATAAGACCCATGACGCCAAAAACCAAAGTCAGGCCCGCGGCCGTCAAAAACAGCATCACCCCAAATTGCAAACCATTCAGGATTTGTTCGATCAATAGAATTAGAGACATTTAATGCCACTCCGGCATGCGAGGCGTATGTGCAATATCGGGGTGCCGCCCGGGTCTATTGGTGACCCGGGCGGATTGAAAACGACGTGTTCTCAACACCCTAGATGTTATGTTTTACATTTTACAGTCAGCGGCGTAGGCATCCGTATGATCGGTCAGTGCCACACCAATGATCTTGTTGGTGAACACGTCGCCCTCTTGGATAACTTCGCGCATATAGATGTCTTGGATTGGGTGATGGTTTGATCCAAAGGCGAAATCACCACGTACCGAGTCAAATTCTGCGGCCTTAAGGCCGGCCCGGAATGCATCGGCATCGTCAACATCTGTCTTGCCTATTGCAGATAAGATCAGGTTTGCAGTGTCATAGCCCTGACTGGCATACAGCGATGGCAGACGTCCATATTCGGCCTGAAACTCCGTAACAAACGCGGCGTTGGCGGCATTGTCGATGTCTTTGTTCCACTGACTGGTGTTCTTAACACCCAGCGCAGCGGCACCAACAGCCTGCAGGATGCCCTGGTCAAAGCTGAACGCCGGACCCATCACAGGCGTATCGACACCAGAACCAGAATATTGTTTCATGAACGAAATGCCCATGCCACCGGGCAGGAAGAAATAGACCTGATCGGCGTCACTTGCCCGGATTTGCGCGATTTCGGCGGCATAATCGGTTTGACCCAGCTTTGTGTAAACCTCGTCTACAACGTCTCCCTTAAAGAAACGTTTAAATCCGGTCATCATGTCCTTACCAGCTGGATAATTAGGCGCCATCAGGAAAACTTTGCCCACACCTTCTTCGCTCATGGCCGCGCCAGCAGCCTCGGACATGGCGTCATTCTGCCAGCTGACGTTGAAGTAATTGGCGTGGCAGCCTTTGCCAGCCAACACAGATGGGCCCGCGTTTGGCGAGAGGTAAAATTTGCCCTGCGCAGTGACAGAAGGCACCACGGCCATCGCCAAATTGGACCAGATGATACCGGTCAAAATGTCGACTTTGTCGGACTGAACCATGCGATCGGCCAGCTGCACCGCGATGTCGGGTTTGCGTTGATCATCCTCAATGACCATTTCGACATCGGATGTGCCAGACATTTTCAGGGCCAGCAAAAAACCATCACGTACGTCGATGCCAAGGCCAGCACCGCCGCCTGAAAGCGTTGTAATCATTCCGATTTTCACCGGATCCGCTGTGGTCGTTGTGGCGGACAATGCCGCAACCGACGCCGCCAAGATAAGGGATTTGAATTTCATTTTTTTCTCCTGTTGAAGAGTTTGTTAAAGGTTTTCAATTATGCCCTGTTTATCAGGGTCTGTTGTGTGTGTTTGGTTAACGCATTCGCACCAGAGCAAACTGCTGTGCAATTGAAAAGGGTGCGATAGGGTTTTGGTCGGTTTTAGGTCTCTTTTCGTAACATATAGCGTTGAATCTTTCCAGTTTGTGTCTTGGGAAGGGCATCAATGTACACAACGCTGCGCGGGTATTTATAGGGGGCAATTACCGATTTAACGTGATCTTGCAGAGCTTTGGCTGTGTCGCCGTCAGCGGCGTGCCCATCGTTGAGCACCACATAGGCCTCGACAATATTGCCGCGCTCTTTGTCCGGAGCGGCAACAACGCCACATTCGGCCACAGCTGGATGTGACAGCAACGCCGCCTCGACCTCGGGACCGGCGATGTTATAGCCGGACGAAATGATCATATCGTCATTGCGGGCGGCGAAATGCAAATACCCATCATCGTCCATGGTGAAACTGTCACCGGTGATGTTCCAGCCATCGACCACGTATTTGCGTTGGATTTCGTCGCCGCCAAGATAACGACATCCGGTTGGTCCGCGCACGGCCAGGCGCCCAACAGTGCCGCGGGGAACCTCGGTCCCGGTCTCATCAACAACGCGGGCTTCATAGCCGGCGACGGGTTTACCGGTACAAGCAGGGCGGTGATCTGAGAACCGATTGGTGACAAAAATGTGCAACATTTCTGTCGCGCCAATTCCATCCAGCATCGGCTTGCCGGTTTTTGCCATCCAGTCATCGTAAACCGGTGCAGGCAGAGTTTCCCCAGCCGACACGGCGGCACGCAAAGACGACAGGTCGGCGCCCTCATCCATCGCGGCCAGCATTGTGCGATAGGCGGTGGGGGCCGTAAAGCAGACAGTGGCGCGGTATTTTTCGATGATTTCAATCATATTGGCGGGCGAGGCCGTTTCAAGCAAAGCCGCCGCTGCTCCGAACCGCAGTGGGAAAATCGCTAGCCCACCGAGGCCAAAAGTAAAGGCCAAAGGTGGTGAGCCTACAAAAACGTCATCTGGCGTTACGTCCAAAACTTCGCGGGCATAACCATCGGCAATAATCAACAGATCGCGGTGGAAATGCATAGTGGCTTTGGGTTGGCCGGTGGTGCCGCTGGTAAAGCCAAGCAACGCCACATCGTCCCGTCCGGTTTTCACCGCTTCAAAGCGCACAGGTTTTTCCAGCGCCAACCGGTCCAGTTCTGCGTCATGGTTTGACGTGCCGTCAAAGCCAACGACACCTTTGAGGTATTTACTGGTTTTGGCGCAGGTCGTTAATTCGTCCATCAACCTTGTATCACACAGGGCGAACGAAATTTCGGCTTTGTCGACAATGCCCGACAATTCCCCCGCCCGCAGCATCGGCATCGTATTGACCACCACGGCGCCCACTTTGGTCGCGGCCAGCCAGCAGGCCACCATCGCCGGGTTGTTCGCAGATCGGATCAGAACCCGATTGCCCGGTTTCACGCCTAGGTTTTCGACCAACACATGTGCAATACGGTTGGTCCAGTCGCTAAGTTCTTTATACGTGCGCATCCGGCCATTGCCGATCAGCGCCGTGTGATCGCCGAAACCTTTGGCAACCATCGCATCGGTCAACTCAACACCGGCATTCAGGTGGTCAGGATAGCTAAATTCGTCGAGGTTGAACGTGGGCCAGTCGGCGACATCGGGAAGATTGTCCCGTGTAAACGTATCGGTATGAGCGGTTGATCCCAGCATGTTACATCTTTCCCAATGCGCCTAATGTCTGGCGTGCAATGATGATTTTTTGAACGTCCGAGGCCCCTTCGTAAATCCGTAAGGCCCTGATTTCACGGTATAGTTTTTCAACTGTTTCGCCGGATTTCACCCCGTCGCCGCCATGCAATTGTACCGCAGTATCAATGACTTTCTGCGCGTGGTCGGTGGCAAACAGTTTCGCCATTGCTGCCTCGCGGGTGATGCGGGGGGCGCCGCTGTCTTTGGTCCAGGCGGCGCGGTAAATCAGCAAGGCGCTGGCGTCGACGTCGACTGCCATGTCGGCAATGTGGCCCTGCACCAATTGCAATTCAGACAGCGGTGCGCCCTGTACATGACGCGAGGTGACACGGGTGACGCTTTCGTCTAACGCCCGGCGGGCAAAGCCCAAAGCCGCGGCGGCGACGGTTGAGCGGAACACGTCCAGTACCGACATGGCGATGCGGAATCCGGCGCCGGGGGCGTCGATCATGGCCGATGCCGGGATGCGGCAATCGCTAAATCGCAATGTGGCGAGCGGGTGTGGCGCGATGGTATGCAACCGTTCGACGACCTCAAAACCGGGCACTCCGGCGGGGACGATAAAGGCGGACAGACCTTTGGCTCCTGGTGCCTCGCCGGTGCGGGCAAACAGGGTATAGACGTCGGCAATACCACCGTTGGAAATCCAGGTTTTTTCGCCGTTCAGGATATAGTCATCGCCGTCGCGCGTCGCCGTCATGGTGGAATTGGCGACGTCTGATCCAGATTGTGGTTCGGTGAGGGCAAAGGCGGAAATCGCCTGTCCCGAACGTGTTAACGGCAGCCATTCGGCCTTTTGTGCGTCACTTCCAAACAGGGAAATTGCGCCGGTGCCCAACCCCTGCATGGCAAAGGCGAAATCGGCCAAACCGTCGTGACGCGCCAATGTTTCGCGGATCAGGCACAGGGTGCGCACGTCCAGTTTGCCACCGTTTTCGGGGTCAACAGCCGAGTGTGTTAACCATCCCCCCGTGCCCAAACTCGCTACCAGATCACGGCAGGCCTGATCGGTATCAGAATGGTCGATCGCGCCCAGTTCACGGCTCGCCCAATCTTCTAATCGGGCGGCCAATTCACGGTGTGTGTCGTCAAAAAACGGCCAGCCTAGGAAACTTGTATCTGCCATCAGTTACCCTCGAATACTGGTTTTTCTTTGGCAACAAAGGCGTTGAACGCCCGCTCAAAGTCGGCGGTTTTCATGCAAATCGCCTGGGCCTGTGCTTCGGCCTCAATGGCCTGTTCGATAGACATCGACCATTCCTGCGCCAGCATTGTTTTGGTCATCATATTGCCAAAATTAGGCCCCGCCGCGATGCGCGCGGCCAGAACACGTGCTGCCGATGACAACTCATCGCCAGCCACCAAACGGTTAAAGAACCCCCAGCGTTCGCCTTCGTCTGCGGACATGGATCGCCCGGTATACAGCAACTCGGCGGCGCGGCCCTGGCCGATAATCCGGGGTAGGATCGCGCAGGCGCCCATGTCACATCCGGCCAACCCGACGCGGGTGAACAGGAATGCGGTTTTGGCCTCTGGAGTGCCGATGCGTAGGTCGGACGCCATGGCGATAATCGCGCCTGCACCGACACAAATGCCATCAATCGCGGCGATCACCGGCTTGCCACAGTTGATAATTGCCTTGACCAGATCGCCGGTCATGCGGGTGAACGCCAGCAATTCCTTCATGCTCATCCGGGTCAAAGGCCCAATGATTTCATGCACATCGCCGCCAGAGCTAAAGTTACCGCCGTTTGAGGCAAAAACCACGGCCTTAACGTCGTCGGAATACTTTAGATCGTGAAACCAGTCGCGCAATTCGGCATAGCTGTCAAAGGTCAGCGGGTTTTTCCGCTCGGGCCGGTCCAGCGCTACGGTGGCGATGCCATCGCTGATCTCGCAGAGAAAATGTTTGGTGTCGGTGTTCATATCCATCAGTCTTTTCCTTCTAGCGATGTCATCAATGCCTCAAACCGAGCGCCAATTGCGCCAAGGTCGTCGAGGTCAAATTCGGTTAACATATCGTCGATCCAGGTCTCATGCGCGCCCGCCTGCGCGGCGAATTCCTGATAGCCTTTGGGCGTTAATTGTACCAGTGACGCCCGCCGATCCCCGGTCACCGCAACGCGCACCACAAAGCCGTCATCGGCCAGTCGATCCACCACGCCGGTGACGTTGCCGTTGGACACGCGCAGTACGCCGGACAGTTGGCTCATCTTTAGTCCGTCGGGAAACCGTGACAGTGCCGCCATCACATCGAACCGGGGTAGGGTTGTGCCAAATTCTGAGCGTAGATTATCACGCAATCGGCTTTCGATCATGCGCGAGGTTTTTAGCACCCGCAGCCACAGGCGTAGGCGTTCCTTGCTGATGGGTTCGGCGGCGTCGGGCATCAAATTTCACCTCCCGATAGGGTAAGGGCGTGGCCGTTAACCGACTTTGCCGCATCTGAGCACAGCCAAAGGGCGGTGCCGGCAACTTCGTCGCTTTGGATGAATCGGTTTTGTGGATTGCCACGTTTCAGCGACGCCTCGGCCTTGTCACGGGACATGCCAGTTTTGTCGATAATGTTGGTGATTGAACGTTCTAGCAGCGGTGTTTCAACAAACCCGGGGCAGATTGCATTCACGGTGATCCCGGTTCGGCCAAGTTCAACGGCAAGGGCGCGGGTTAACCCGACAACGCCGTGTTTGGCGGCGCAATAGGCCGACACATAGGGATACCCCTTAAGGCCCGCAGTCGACGCAATGGCGATCAGCCGACCAGCCCCGGTGTCGATCATATCAGGCAGGGCGGTCTGCCATGTGTGAAATACACCGGTTAGGTTAACATAAAGCGAAGCGGTCAAATCAGCACTGGTCATTTTGGCAAACGGCTTGCTATCCGCGGCCCCGGCATTGGCGATGGCGATCGCGATTGGGCCGTTGTCGCCGCGGGCTTTGGCGAACGCTTTGGCCACGCTTGCGGCGTCTGTGACGTCGCAGATTTGATAGGGCAGGTTTTGCTCCAACAACGGGGCTTTGCTGCGTCCCATGATCGTGACTTTGGCCCCGGCTTTGGCAAATTGGCGTGCGGTTTCGGCGCCAACTCCGCTGCCGCCGCCGGTGATCACCACATGTTTGCCGGACAGGTTCATACTTTGCCCACCAACTCGGCCTGCCGGTCCGCCAATCGCCATTCCTGATCACGCCCGGCGTCATAGGGACGTGGCCAAATCGCGTTTCGGTCGCCAATATTTGAGGCGGCATGCAGCGTCCAATAGGGATCGGCCAAATGCGGGCGGCCAATGGCAACCAGATCGGCACGTCCGGCCATCAGGATTGAATTGGCATGATCTGGTTCATAAATATTGCCCACCGCCATGGTCCTGATCCCGGCATCATTGCGGATGCGGTCAGAAAACGGTGTTTGGTACATACGGCCATAGACCGGTTCGGCGTCAATGGTGGTTTGCCCGGCAGAAACGTCAATGATGTCAGCGCCAGCCTGTTCAAACAGTTTCGCAATTTCAACGGCTTCGGGTGGAGTAATGCCGTGATCACCAACCCAGTCATTGGCAGAAATGCGCACCGACATCGGTTTACCCACGGGCCAGACGGCGCGCATTGCCGCGAACACTTCCAACGGATAACGCATGCGGTTGGCCAAATTGCCGCCATATTCATCGGCCCGGTGGTTGGATACCGGCGAGATGAACGACGATATCAGATAGCCATGTGCGGCGTGAAACTCAACCATGTCAAACCCGGCGCGATCGGCCATTTTTGTGGCTGCGACGAACTGATCGCGTACCTGATCCATGTCACCCCGGGTCATGGCGCGGGGTGTGGCATTGGCGTCTGACCACGCAATGGCCGAGGCCGAAATCAGCGGCCAATTGTCAGATTTTAGTGGCTGATCCATACCTTCCCAACCGATCCTGGTTGAGCCTTTGCGCCCGGAATGGCCGATCTGGCAGCAGATTTTTGCCGATGTTTCAGCGTGGCAAAATCCAACCAAACGCGACCAGGCGGCCTCATGCTCAGAGGTATATAGCCCCGTACAGCCGGGCGTGATCCGTCCGGATGGCGACACGCAGGTCATTTCGGTATAGACCATCGCGGCACCACCTTTGGCACGCTCGCCATAGTGGATCAGGTGCCAGTCAGTCGGACAGCCATCAACGGCTTTGTATTGCGCCATCGGCGACACAACGATGCGGTTTTCCAGCGTCATATCGCGCAGTTTAAACGGTGCGAACATCGGCGCACGCACCGGTGCTTCTGCGTCCGCACCCGCCTGATCCTGAAACCATTTCTCGGCGGTTTTCAACCAATCCGCATCGCGCAGGCGCAGGTTTTCATGACTGATCCGTTGCGACCGGGTCAGCAGCGAATAATTAAACTGTACCGGGTTAAGGTTAAGATAGCGTTCAACTTCCTCAAACCATTCAAGCGAGTTGCGCGCCGCTGATTGCAGGCGCAAAACGTCCAGGCGGCGTTCATCCTGATAGCGTTCAAAGGCGCGTTGCATATCGGGTTCGCTGTCGATGTAATTGGCCAAAGCAATGGCGCTGTCAAAGGCAAGACGCGACCCCGATCCGATGGAAAAATGCGCCGTGGCCGAGGCGTCGCCCAAAAGCACAACATTCTCGTGATGCCATTTTTCACAAAGCACCCGGGGGAAATTCATCCAGACCGCAGAGCCACGCAAATGATCGGCGTTTGAGATGAGCGCATGGCCGTCCAGATGGGCGGCGAAAACCTCTTCGCATTTGGCGATTGTGGCCTCTTTTGACATGTCCTCAAAACCGAAATTGTCCCAGGTGTCCTGCGAACATTCGACAATAACCGTCGCGGTGTCGGCATCAAATTGATAGGCATGGATCCAGATCCAGCCATGTTGGGTTTTCTCAAATATAAAGGTAAACGCGTCGTTAAATTTTTGATGCGTCCCCAGCCAGATAAATTTGCATTTTCGGACGTCAACATTCGGCTTGAAATGCTCGGCATATTCGGCGCGCACAGCGGAATTGATGCCATCACAGGCGACCACCAGATCGTGGCTGGCCTTTAGATCATCAAAGGATTCGATAATGGTTTCGTATTGCAGGTTTACACCCAGTTCCTGCGCGCGGCTTTGCAGAATTAGCAACATCTTCATGCGTCCGATCCCGGCAAATCCATGACCGCCAGATACTGTGCGCACGCCGTCATGGACCACGGCAATATCGTCCCAATAGGCAAAATTTTCACCGATGACCGCAGCGCTTTTGGCGTCGTTAATCCGCAGATTATCCAGCGCATCATCAGACAGCACCACACCCCAGCCAAAGGTATCGTCGGCCTTGTTACGTTCGTACACAGTGACGTCAGCGTCAGGTTGACGTAGCTTCATCGAAATGGCGAAATAGAGCCCCGCTGGCCCCCCGCCGATACATGCGATTTTCATAGTGCAGCCCTCCGACATGACAAAACCCAGTTGGGTCGGATGTTCAGGCTAGCGCGCTTTGAACTTATTTCAAGTATAAAATATCCATGCTTGAAGTTAATTGACGGCGAGCAGGGCAAGCACCTCATCCAGATCGGGCATCGAAGGAGCGGTGCCAGGGCGGGTGACCGATATAGCAGCGGTGGCGCAGCCAAAGCGTACGGCGTCAATTGGGCTATCGCCACGGGCGAGGGCGGTGGCAAAGCCGCCGTTGAACGCGTCGCCAGCGCCGGTGGTTTCAACAACGGGCCCGGCGTTATAGGCCGGGACATGCCGTGTCGTAATGCCGTCGTGGAACAACACACCGTTTTCGCCCAGCGTGATAATTGCGGTGCCGACCCCCATGTTCAGCAATGCTTTGGCGGCGTTTTTGGCGTCCTCGATTGTCACGACCGGGATGCGCGTCAGACCTTCGGCTTCGCTCTCGTTTGGGGTGGCATAGTCGCAAAGCGCCAGCATTCCGTCGGGCAGATCGGCGGCTGGTGCCGGGTTCAGAATGGTAATCGCACCTGCCTGCCGCGCCATGTTCAGCGCGTAATGCGCGGCGGCCATCGGTTGTTCAAGTTGGGTCATGAACACCGAGGCCGCGCCGATCAGATTGGCGTTTGCGTCGATGTCATCACTGGAAATGTCGCCTGCCACGCCGGGGCAAATGATGATAGCATTGTCGCCGGTGGCCTCTTCGATAAAAATATAGGCAGCCCCGGTATAGCCGTCGTCATGTTGGGTGATCGCGGGCTTCACACCTGCATCAGCCCAGGTCTGTAACGCCATGTTTGCAAACGGATCGCGACCCAATCGGGTGATCATATGCACATCACCACCAACCCGCGCCGCGGCCACCGCCTGGTTTGAGCCCTTGCC
Organism: Granulosicoccus sp.; assembly: GCA_047623555.1. Taxonomy (GTDB): domain Bacteria; phylum Pseudomonadota; class Alphaproteobacteria; order Rhodobacterales; family Rhodobacteraceae; genus NORP181. The sequence goes on along the minus strand of JBLHMP010000056.1, from coordinate 246 downwards.
ACCCGGACCCAATGCAAAGCTGTTGCCCATGATGGTTTCACCCATACGCGGCGCACGGTCGGCCCGATAGGCAGTGTCAGCGACGAAAACGCCAAGAACAACAATGGATTGATCCATGTTTTTAACCTTCTGCATCAGGAGAAATAACGCCCTTGCGGAGCATGAAACAGCCGTAAAATCGGCGCTCTCCGGTTTGGATTACCGCATAGGCCTCTCGGGCCATATCGTAGAACGCAAACCGTTCGA
>JBLHMP010000055.1:0-27892 GCA_047623555.1 Granulosicoccus sp. | reverse complement strand
CTTCATGCGGTTTTTGGGCCTTGGAGACCGGGTGCCGGACGCAACGACCGTCTGGCTGTATCGAGAGGCGCTGGCGCAAGCGGGCAAGGTGGAGGAATTGTTCAAGCTCTTTGATCACTGCCCGACAGGCGATGCCTGCATCGCCGACAGGGGGTCAACTTGCGCGGCAGGGGTATATCGCGCGGGGCGGCCAGATACTGGACGCGTCCATCGTGCCGGTGCCACGCAACCACAACACCCGCGAGGAAAACGCGGCGATCAAGGGCGGCGAGGAACCGGAAGGCTGGGAAAATAAGCCCGCCTAGCGGTCGCAGAAGGATGTTGATGCCCGCTGGACCAAAAAACACGGCAAAAGCCACTACGGCTACAAGAACCATTTGAACGTTGACCGTAAGCACAAGCTGATCCGCCACTATCACGTCACCGACGCTGCCGTGCACGACAGTCAGGCGGTGGACGAGTTGCTGATGCGCGGCAATACCGCTTCCGGGGTTTGGGCGGATTCTGCCTATCGGTCGGAAGAAATCGAGGCAAAGCTCAAAGCCAGAGGGCTGACTAGCCGCATCCACCGCAAGGGCAAACGGGGTAAGCCGCTGGGCAAGCAAGCGAAGCAGAGCAACAGGACCAAATCATCGGTCCGCGTCCGGGTCGAGCATGTGTTTGGTGCGCAGGCGAATGACATGGCTGGCACCCTTGTGCGGACCATCGGACCGGTTCGGGCCAAGGCCAAGATAGGGATGAAGAATATCGCCTACAACATCCGCCGAACTGGTCAGTTGCGACGCCTGAATCCGTTCCCGACGTGAAAACGCGAGAGTGCGGAGGCGATCTGCACCATCAATGCCCGATGGGGATCAGGGATCGCCCAAGATTAACTCAATTCCAGCACGGCCACGACCCAAAACATCGAAAACAAACCCGCTACTGCCTCAAAAGGTCAATAAATCGAGGTGCCCTACAGTATCTCATGCCGACTCGCCTTCTTAGTCCCACGCATAACTGCGTTGCCCTTGGCCCTAACGTTGTCCTGACACGCGGTCGGGTGCATGAGGCCTGTGGCCCTGCCCGGCGGACATTTGCGCTTTGGCTGGCCGGTCAGACCCAAGGTCCGGTGCTTTGGATATCGCCCGCATGGTGGACGGAACGGATAAACCCGGACGGAATGGCCGATTTTACTGATCCCGCCCGGTTTCTGTTTGTCACCCCGGATCGCATCGAAGATCTGCTTTGGGCGACCGAAGAAGCTTTGCGCACCGGCACCGTACCGCTGGTTATTGCCGATCTGCCCGATGCCCCCGGGCTGACCCCGGTGCGGCGTATGCATCTGGCCGCTGAAAGGCCCCGCCCGGCGCCGCTGGGTCTGTTGTTGACCCCCGAAGACGGCGGCGCACAAGGTGTTGAAAGCCGCTGGCATATGACCCCGGCGCATCAGGATCACGTCAGCCGCTGGCGTCTGGAACGCCGCCGCGCCCGCAGTTTGCCACCGCGGATTTGGACCGCGACCCAGACCGGCGCGCAAAGCGGGTTGGAGTTGAGCCCGGCCTGAGAGCGGGGATGCCTCCGGCGGAAGTATTTTTGACGAGAAGAAATTAGGGTGCGGGGCTGTTGATAAATTGATATTAAAAGACTCGCAGGACACAGTAAGCTCTAAGCTCCGATAAGCTCTAAGCTCCGATCATTTTTGCATAAAGAGGCCTCAGCTTTTCATGATCACCCGTCGCGCCGCCCTATTTACCCTGTTTTGCCTTATGTTTGCCTCGACAACCGTCGCTGCGCCGACGCGATATCGGCTGGACAAAGAGGCTTCGCGTGTTGGGTTCACCTATCGCATCAGCAACACCGATCAGTCGGGCACCATGCCGATCCAAAGCGCCGACATCGTGGTGGATCCACAAAACCTGGCCTTAGCCTCGGTTGATATTGTGCTAAGCGCCGCGGGCGTGCGCACGCCGATGTTTTTGGCCACCCAAGCTCTGACCGGCAGTGAAATTCTGGACATGGCCCGCTATCCGACGATCCGTTTTGTGTCGACCAAGGTCACATTGACACAAGACGGGCGATTGTCCGGCGGCGCCTTTATCACCGGCCGCCTGACCTTGCGCGATGTCACCCGTAGCGTTCAGTTGAAGGCCGATTTTTACCGTCAACCAGGGTCGGCCCGGGATGATTTCAGCCAGTTGACCGTACGCCTGTCCGGACAGCTAGACCGGTTTGATTATGGTGCCTCTGGCTATACGAAAATGGTTGGGAACACGATAAAGCTGAACATTTCCGTGCTGATCAACGCCGAGAAATAGCCCCGATCCAAGAAAACGACATGCCAACGTCGATAAAGGACAAGCCGGCCCGCCGCAGCCCGGCATTGTCACAGATCTAATGCGCACACTTATATCCTTTGCCGCCCTGTTCCTATCGGTCATCTTTTTGCAATTGTCATCAGGTGGTGTTGGGCCGTTGGACGCGTTGTCGGGTCTGACGCTTGGCTTTACCACCAGTCAGATTGGCCTGCTGGGATCGGCGCATTTTCTAGGCTTTTTTCTGGGCTGCTGGTGGTCGCCACGCCTGATGGGCAATGTCGGCCATTCCCGTGCCTTTGCCGCCTTTACCGCCGCCGGATCCATTGGATTATTGGCCCATATGCTGGTGGTCGACCCCTATGCCTGGGCGCTGATGCGGATCGCGTCTGGCATGTGCATCGCCGGCTGTTACACTGTGGTCGAGGCCTGGTTGCAGGCCAAGGTCACCAACGACACACGCGGGCGCACCATGGCAGTATACCGTGTGGTGGACATGTCAGGCTCGCTCGTGGCGCAGTTGATGATCGGCGTGCTTAGCCCGGCCAGTTATGTCTCCTACAACATATTGGCAATCCTGTGCTGTGCCGCGCTGTTGCCGCTGACATTGACAAAATTGAAACAGCCCGAGACCCCAAGCGCACCGCGCCTGCGCCCGATGCTGGCGGTGCGCCGATCCCCTTTGGCGGCGGCCGCGGTAATTGTGGCGGCGCTGTCGTCGGCATCGTTTCGCATGGTCGGCCCGATCTATGGCCAGGAAGTTGGCCTGAATATCGGCCAGATCGCCTGGTTTCTGGCCTCATTCGTGTTGGGTGGCGCGTTGGCACAATACCCAGTGGGCTGGCTGGCAGATAAATACGACCGCCGCTGGGTGTTAATCTGGCTGTCTGTGGCGGCCGTTGCAGTATCGGCGATCACCATTTTCGCGCAGTCCTTTGGCACCTATGGCGTCATGGGCAGTGCGTTTTTGTTTGGCCTGACGACATTCCCGATCTATTCGGTCGCCGCCGCCCATGCCCATGATTTTGCTGACAGTTCTGAACGGGTCGAACTGTCAGCTGCGTTGATGTTCGTGTTTGCACTGGGTGCCATCGGTGCGCCGTATCTGTCGTCACAGCTAATCGGATGGTACGGGCCAACCGCAATGTTCATGATGATTGCAGCCGCTCATATCCTGTTGGTTCTGTTCGGGTTGACCCGGATGCTCGCCCGCCCGTCGCCGAAAACACGCACCGCCTATATCTATGCGCCGCGCACGTCGTTCATTATCGGGCGATTGCTGGGCAAGCAGCGGGACAGAAAAAAATAACCCGGTTAGCCGCCAGATCACCACCGGCCCCGCCTTTCAGCGATCAGAGCAGAAAATCAAACTCTGTAAAGAAAGTCACATTTTTCACTTTGATTTGCATGTCCACAACACCGTTACCATCTGAATCAACCTGAATGATACCATTGTTGCCTTCGACAGTATAATTGACCTCGCCAGCCCCGGTAATTTTAAAAGCATTTGCACCAATGAAAGACAGCGACCAGGGAATTATTTTGTTCAAGTCGATTACATCTTCTGCCGCATTAAAGTCCTGAATGGTATCTCTGTTGGTTGAATTCGGGCTATGTGATATTTTGTTGAACTTGAAGATATCAGCGTCGCTTCCACCAGACATCGTGTCGAGTCCCTTGCCGCCACAAATAATGTCGTCACCAGTACCACCACTCAGAATATCCCGACCACCACCACCCCGCAACAGGTCATCACCATCAGACCCATTCAGTACATCCGTCCCCGAATGACCACGGAGGCTATCATCGCCAGCACCGCCATTCAGTGTATCGTTCCCGGCATAACCGCGCAGATGATTGTTCCCGGCATTACCCGTTATGAGATTGTCAAATGAGTTGCCATGACCAGATAATCAATTATTTCCGAACAGTTCCAGGTTTTCGAAATTGTTGGCCAACCGCCAGTTCACTTCGCTCTGAACGGTGTCTATCCCTTCGGAAACGCCCTCAACCAGAACGACTGACAGGTCATCAACGATATAGGTGTCGTCCCCGGCTCCTCCGGCGACTGCACCATTTTGAACCGTACCACCACACCCGTCAAACAGATCATTGCCGTCGCCCAAATTAATGTTTCCGAACAACATTCCGCTGTTGTAGACATTTTTAATGTCACCGCTGCCGCTGATTGCCGCAACATCCCCACCCAAATGACCAGAGTTGTAAATGTACGAGATCTGGGTTCCGGCATTATCCAGAATATTCACCCCATAGCTGGTGCCCTGCGCATAGCCACTGTTGTAAATCCGATTTACCGACCCTGAATCCATATTCTCGAAAACAAACACTTCGGTGCCAATGGCAAAACCGGTATTTTCAAACCGGGCATTCAACCCAAGGGACGCATAAAGTGCCATGCCGCCGCTGATTGTGCCGTGATTGATAATTTCGCCGTTATTGCCTGCGGCACTTGTGCTGAAACCAACAGACCCAAACTCTGTGAAAATCCCGACACTGCCGGTCGCGCCAACAACAACTTTGTTATTATCACCCTGTGTAACGATGCCAAGACCGGCGCCATAAACAGATCCATAAACATATATAATGTTGTCTGATGTGCCCAAGATAACCGTTGAATCCGTGGACAGAACCGTGGTGCCTTCGGTGATCAGCCGATCATCGCCAGAGGCAAGAGTAACCTGTATTCCCGGACCAATTACATCTCGGGTTATTGCAGTCAGCGTCATTTAAAAATTCTGTTCAATTGTTTTGGCCCGTAAACCCTTCACTTCCTTAAGTTGTGTGATGCAACGTCTTGGGGCTTTGCGGCGGAGAAAGTTAAAGTAATATTAGCACAAAGTCCGTTTTCATCAGAGATTTTCGCCCAAGGGCGAAGCTATGTCGCTGGCAACCCTTCGCCCCCCCTGCTACAGACGCCCAAACGCTAACCAAAGGCGCGGCCATGACTCGACATCTTATCACTTCGGCGATCCCTTATATCAATGGGATCAAGCATTTGGGCAATCTGGTGGGCAGTCAACTGCCTGCCGACCTATATGCCCGGTTCCAACGCGGACGCGGCAACGAAGTGTTGTTTTTATGCGCCACTGACGAACATGGCACCCCCGCCGAACTGGCCGCCGCCAAAGCCAACAAGCCCGTCGCCGTATTTTGTGCAGAAATGCACGCGGTTCAGGCCGATATCGCCAACCGGTTTGGCCTGTCGTTTGACCATTTCGGTCGCTCGTCCAGTCCACAAAATCATGCGCTGACCCAGCATTTTGCCGGCAAGCTGCAAGAAAACGGACTGATCCGCGAAGTCAGCGAAAAACAGGTGTATTCCAACGCCGATGGCCGGTTCCTGCCGGATCGCTATATCGAAGGCACCTGCCCCAATTGCGGCTATGACCGGGCGCGTGGCGATCAATGCGAAAACTGTACCAAGCAACTTGACCCCACAGATCTGATTGATGCGCATAGCGCTATTTCCGGCTCGACCGACCTTGAGGTCCGCGAGACCAAACATTTGTACCTGCGCCAATCCACCCTGCGCGATGATCTGGACGCCTGGATCAGCAGCAAAACCAACTGGCCCATTCTGACCACATCCATTGCCAAGAAATGGCTGCACGATGGCGATGGCCTGCGCGATCGGGGCATCACCCGCGATCTGGACTGGGGCGTTGCCGTCAAAAATGGCGATCAGGACTGGCCCGGCATGGAGGGCAAAGTGTTCTATGTCTGGTTCGACGCGCCGATTGAGTATATCGCCTGTGCCGGCGAATGGGCCGGAGCAACCGGCAATGACTGGGAGCGCTGGTGGCGCACCGACAAAGGCGCCGATGATGTGCGCTATACCCAGTTCATGGGCAAGGATAACGTGCCGTTTCACACGCTGTCATTCCCGGCAACGATCCTTGGCTCGGGCGAGCCGTGGAAATTGGTCGACTACATCAAATCGTTCAACTACCTGAATTACGACGGTGGCCAGTTCAGTACTTCGCAAGGGCGCGGCGTGTTCATGGATCAGGCGCTAAGCATCCTGCCGGCGGACTATTGGCGCTGGTGGCTGCTCAGCCATGCGCCCGAAAGCAGTGATTCCGAATTCACCTGGGAGAATTTCCAGCAATCGGTGAACAAAGACCTCGCTGACGTGTTGGGCAATTTCGTCTCACGTATCACCAAATTCTGCCGTGCCAAATTTGGCGAAGCCGTGCCAACCGCAGGCGAATACGGCGAACAAGAACTGACATTAATCGCCGATCTGACCAGCCGCATCCGCGCCTACGAAGGGCATATGGAGGCAATGGAAGTTCGCAAATCGGCGCAAGAACTGCGGGCAATCTGGGTCGCTGGCAACGAATACCTGCAAAGCGCCGCCCCTTGGATAACCTTCAAAACCGACCCCGACCGCGCCGCGGCACAGGTGCGTCTGGGGCTGAACCTGATCCGGCTATACGCGGTACTCAGCGCGCCATTCATCCCCACGGCCAGTGTTGATATGCTGGCGGCGATGCAGACAGATGACACCGCTTGGCCCGATGACGTGCCTGCCGCATTGTCAGCCCTGCCCGGTGGTCATACGTTCACCGTGCCCGAAGTGTTGTTTGCCAAGATCACCGACGAGCAGCGCGAAGATTGGCAGACCCGGTTTGCCGGTGTGCGCGACTGATCCAATTTGGGTGTAGGGTGGGTGAAAACCCACGCCTGTCGGCTGCCTCTATCGGGCCGCCGACAGCAACGCATCTACATCCAGATGTGCCTCAATATGATCCGCCAGCGCATCCAGCGTTGCCTCAACCGTAGCGTCATAAGACACCCCTGACGCCTCGGCCCCAAGGCCGCGCAAAAACGCTGACCGAAACGTGTCATTGCGAAACATGCCGTGCAAATAGCTGCCAATAACCTTGCCATCCGGGCTTATCGCGCCCTCTGAGCGATTACCGATACTGGCAAAGGGACGTGCACAATCTGCGCCATCTGTGCGACCAATATGGATTTCATAACCTTCAAAAACCTGCCCCGACCCGGCATGCATCGCAGTAATCTGGCTTAGCTTTTTGTCGGCAACCATCTCGGTCACCACATCCAACAGGCCAAGCCCCTCGCTCTCGCCTGCGGCACCTTCGATCCCATCCGCATCGACAATACTCTTGCCAAGCATCTGATATCCGCCACAAATCCCAAGGATAAACCCGCCCCGGCGACGATGCGCCATGAGGTCAACATCCCAACCCTGCGCCCGCAAAAACGCCAGATCGCCACGGGTTGATTTGCTACCGGGAATGATCACCAGATCGGTATCACCGGCAATCGCCTGCCCCGGTAGCAACATTTGCACCGCCACGCCCGGCTCTTGTGCCAACGGATCAAGATCGTCAAAATTGGCGATCCGCGACAGACCGAGACACACAATTTTGAATGCCCCTTTACCCACATGTTTGGCAATATCCAAAGCGTCCTCGGCCGGCAGTTTCCAAGCATCCGCAAACCACGGCAACACCCCAAAACCACGCCAGCCGGTCCGCGCCTCAATCACGTCATATCCATCATCAAACAACCGCGGGTCACCGCGAAACTTGTTGACCAGAAAACCGGCTACCCGGGAATTATCCGCCACATCCATCACCGCCTGCGTGCCGACGATCTGTGCAATCACTCCGCCGCGATCAATATCACCAGTCAGGACAACCGGCACATCTGCGGCCACAGCAAAGCCCATATTGGCAATGTCACCACCACGCAGATTAACCTCGGCTGGACTGCCAGCCCCCTCAACAATCACCAGATCATAGCGCGCTTTCAGCCGCTCAAAACTCTGCAACACCGGTGCCATCAAATCCGGTTTCAGCGCCGCATAATCGCGCGCCTTTACCGTGGCAATCCGTTTGCCCTGCACCACCACCTGCGCCCCGGTATCGCTCTCGGGTTTGAGCAGCACCGGGTTCATATCCGTCATCGGCGTCAGCCCACAGGCCATCGCCTGCAGCGCCTGCGCGCGGCCAATCTCGCCGCCATCCGCCGTCACCGCCGCATTGTTTGACATATTCTGCGGTTTGAACGGCGCCACGGACAAACCACGGCGCTTTGCGGCGCGGCATAGTCCCGCCACCAGCATGGATTTACCGACGTTTGAGCCGGTGCCCTGAAACATGATTGCAGGCATAGTCGTCTAAAACTCCACGCCAGCCTGCGCCTTGATGCCATCGCGAAACGGATGTTTCACCAAGGTCATTTCGGTCACCAAATCCGCCGCTTCGATCAATTCAGGCTTCGCATTGCGCCCGGTCAGCACCACATGGGTCATATCGGGTTTCTCACTTTGCAAAAACTCAACAACCTCGTCGATATCCAGATAATCATTGCGCAGGGCAATGTTGATTTCATCCAGCAGAACAAATGAAATATCTGGGTCGCGGATCAGATGCCGGGCCTTGGTCCAGCCCGCCTGCGCCGCTGCAATGTCACGCTCGCGGTCTTGTGTTTCCCAAGTAAAGCCTTCGCCCGACACCACAAATGTACATTGGTCCGCGAAATGCGTCGTCAGAAAATCCCGCTCGCCGGTACTACGCCCGCCTTTGATGAATTGCACCACCGCACAGGGCATCCCGTGCGCAATACAGCGCATAATCATGCCAAACCCGGACGAAGATTTGCCCTTGCCCGGCCCGGTATGCACGATAATCAGACCTTTTTCCTCGGTCTTGGTGGCCATCATGCTATCGCGTGCTGCCTTGATTTTTTGCATCTTTGCTGTGTGCCGGTCATTGATGTCGTTCATTTTGCGCCTCGTGTGCTTGACAAGTCTACTATTGGCTGCGCAAATCGCGCCCGCTGGTGCCTGTGTAGTGCAGGTGAAAAGGGAATGCGATATGGGATTGTCCCGGAATCGCAGCCGCCCCCGCGACCGTGACCGGAGAGGTCGCCCAAACCCACTGGTCCTATAGACGGGCCAATTGGGGAAAACGTTGGGCCACCAACAGGGAAACCTGATATCCGCAAGCCGGGAGACCTGCCAGCGCAGATGTGACGTGAACCGGACGGGGTGTGTCGGGGACGGGTCCACCCTTTTGGATTCGCCTTGGTAATCTCCTGAAAAATGGCAGGATAATTGCGAATGACGAAACTTACAGAGCCCCCAACGGTTGACCTCGCCCCGGTCGAGCTGCTTGTCTGCACGACCTGCAAACGTGGCCAACCGGTGCTTGAGGGCACGCAAAACCCCGGTGAAAAATTATACCGAGCGCTAAAAAAACACGGCATGCCCGACGGCGTCACCCTGCGCCCGGTGGAATGCCTGTCCAACTGCCCGCGCGGCTGCTCACTGGTGCTGCGCGGCGGCGAGCGGTGGACCTATATCTACGGCAATTTCAACGAGGATGACCACGTTGATACGATCCTGGATGGCGCCGAAAAATACCACGCCACCCAAGACGGGTTGGTTGCGTGGCGCGAACGCTCGCAGCATTTTCGTAAAAACTGTATTTCCCGCATTCCCCCTCAAATCCCTCTCCGGAGACCCTAAGATGTCCGATCTCTCAAAACTCCCCGTCACTGTTATCACCGGCTTTCTTGGCTCAGGCAAAACCACCTTGGTGCGCCACCTGATGCAAAACCCACAGGGCAAACGTTTGGCCGTTATCGTCAATGAATTCGGCGATGTAGGCGTTGATGGCGACATCCTGAAATCCTGTGCGATCCCCGATTGTCCCGTCGAAAACATCGTTGAGCTGGCCAACGGTTGTATCTGCTGCACTGTTGCAGATGATTTTATTCCGACGATTGAGGCGCTTATGGCGCTTGACCCGCGCCCCGAACATATTCTGATCGAAACCTCGGGTCTGGCCCTGCCAAAACCACTGCTAAAAGCGTTTGATTGGCCTGATATTCGCTCGCGTATCACCGTGGACGGCGTCATTGCGCTCGCCGATGCCGAGGCTGTTGCGGCGGGTCGGTTTGCCCCCAATGTCGCCGCCGTAGACGCCCAGCGCGCCGCCGACGATAGCCTTGATCACGAAACCCCGCTGTCCGAGGTGTTTGAAGATCAAATCGCCTGCGCCGACATCATTCTTTTGACCAAACCCGACCTTGCCGGCCCCGAAGGAGTCGCGCGCGCGAAAGAGATCATCGCCGCCGAATCCCCGCGTCCGTTGCCGGTTATCGAAGTCGCCGAAGGCGCCATTGATCCGCGCATTATCCTAGGCTTAGGTGCCGCCGCCGAAGACGACCTAGATGCCCGCCCGTCACATCACGACGGCGCCGCCGAGCATGACCACGATGACTTTGAGAGCATCGTCATCGACATCCCGGAAATCAGCGATGCCGCCGACCTGACCGCCAAAATCGAGGCATTGGCAAAATCGCATAACATCTTGCGCGTCAAAGGCTATGCTGCGGTATCGGGCAAACCGATGCGCCTGTTGGTTCAGGCGGTTGGCGCCCGGGTGCGGTCGCAGTTTGACCGGCCTTGGGCGCCAAATGAAGCGCGTCAGGGACGGCTGGTTGTGATCGCCGAACATGACGATATTGACGCCACCGCTATCCGGGCGGCGCTGGCAGAATAGGACGCAGACATGCACGTTGTCTTTCGCGAGAGCCACGGGCTGGACGAGTCCGACATGCCCACAGATCTGCAGCAGAGCGCTGCGGATCTGGTGGTTTTATCCCTCTCTGACAGTGATTTAGGCGCGTTTGCCGCTGGCTGGCACCGGTCGCGTGACAATAATGCTGCGCTGCCGACACTACGGCTGGCCAATCTGGCTGCGTTGAAACATCCGCTGTCGGTCGACACCTATATTGAACAGACCTTGGAGGGCGCCAAAGGCATCCTGATCCGGCTGATCGGCGGTGTGCCCTATTGGTCCTACGGGCTGCAACAGGTCGAGGTTCTGGCCCGCGCCCGCGGCATCGCGCTTGCGGTGATCCCCGCTGATGGTCGTGTTGACACGCGTCTGGACGAGATTTCGACCCTGCCAGTTTCCACTCTGCGCCGCCTGTCCCATCTGTGTGACCAAGGCGGAGCCATCGCCGCGCAGGCAACATTGGCGCAGCTGGCACTTGCGGCGGGCCTTTATGCCAACCCGGTACAAGGCGCGAAAATCCTGCCAGCTTACGGCATGTGGACACCCGAACAGGGCGTCATCAAACCGGCTAGGGCGTTCCAAGACAGCGACCGCCCGCTCATCCTGATCGCCTTTTACCGCGCCTACCTAAGTGCCGCCGACCTTGACCCGATTGAGGCATTATTCACCGCGTTTCGGAACCGTGGATTTGACGTGGCCGGCCTGTTTGCGCCGTCGCTAAAAGCTCCCGAAGCCGCCGGATGGCTCACCGATCAGGTGCGCAATTTGAACCCATCGGCGATCATCAACGCCACCGCGTTTTCGGGCAAAGGCGATGATGGCACCTCGCCTTTGGATCACGCAAATGTACCGGTGTTTCAGGTCGCCCTTGCCACCTCAAACGAATCCGCCTGGGCCGAGGCCGAACGCGGCTTGTCGCCTGCCGATCTGGCTATGCATGTGGTGCTCCCCGAGGTTGATGGCCGTATCTTTGCCGGTGTGATTTCGTTCAAAGAACCAAGTTTACGCGACGCCGATCTGCAATTCGCCCACAACGCCCACCGCGCCCATCCCGACCGCATCAACGCGGTTGCCGACCGAGTGCAACGCTGGGTCGCCCTGGCCCAATCAAGGAAAACCCCAGCACTGATCCTGTCGACCTACCCCGGCAAAGACTGGCAAATGGCGCATGCGGTGGGCTTGGATGCACTGGCCTCAGCCGAGGCAATTCTGGACGATCTCGGCGACAATGGATGGGATATCAAGCCCGGTGCGCCGCTGGAACAGGCGCTTGGCGCCGAAACCATAACCTGGCCCATTGCCGACTATCGCGCCGCGTTAACCACCTTGCCGCAAGCCTTGCAAGACGACCTTAAAACCGCCTGGGGCGACCCAGAATCTGACCCCGCCTGTGTTAACGATCACTTCACATTCGCCGCCACCAAACGCGGCACAGCGATCATCGCACTGCAACCAGAACGCGGCACGCCCGCGCAACGCGAAGACGATTATCACGACCTGTCGCGCGTGCCGCGCCACGCCTATGTCGCGTTTTACCTCTGGCTGCGCGCCACCGGTATCGACGCGCTGATCCATATCGGCGCGCATGGCACGCTGGAATGGCTGCCCGGCAAATCCGTCGCAATGTCGTCCAACTGCTGGCCCGAAGCGTTGATCGGCGATCTACCAGTGATCTATCCGTTTATCGTCAACGATCCCGGCGAGGCGGCGCAGGCCAAACGCCGCATCGGTGCTGTCACCTTGGGCCACATCCCGCCGCCCATGCGCGCCAGCGAAACGCCGGATCAGTTCGTACGCCTCGAAACCCTGTTGGATGAGTTTTCAAACGCCGATGGGCTCGACCCACGCCGCCGCGACCGGCTGCAAAACGACATTCGCGACGAGGCGCAGGCGTTGGGGGTCGAGGCCGATCTGGGGCTGGACGCCGCCGCCAGCCCGGCCGAGGCGCTGACCCGCATCGACCGTTTTGTTTGCGACATCAAAGAGAGCCAATTTGGCGATGGCTTGCACATCTTTGGCCGCGCACCGGTGGCCGAGACCAATTTTGACGCCGCAACGTCAGCGCGCGCAGAATCATCCGCCCTGATTGACGCCATGATCGGCAAACGCATCGCCGCCGGCCCATCCGGATCGCCGTACCGAGGCCGCACAGATGTGCTGCCAACCGGGCGCAACCTTTATACCACTGACCCGCGATCAGTGCCCACCCGATCCGCCTATGCCCAAGGCGTCAAACTGGCCGAAGAACTCGTGCGCCGCCACCTGCAAGACTTTGGTGACTGGCCCAAAGGCTTGGTTGTTGACCTATGGGGGTCGGCCACCATGCGCACAGCGGGCGAAGAATTTGCCATGGCGTTGCACCTATTAGGCGTCAAACCAACATGGGACGACGGATCTGACCGCGTATCGGGCATCGAAATCCTGCCGCTAACGTTGCTTGATCGACCGCGCCTTGACGTGACATTGCGGGTTTCCGGCCTGTTCCGCGACGTGTTTCCAACGCTTTCGGCGCTCTTTGCCCAAGCCATTCGCGCCCTCTCAAAACGTGACGAGGCCGCCGATTGGAACCCCTATGCAGGCACCGATCCGGGCGATCGTGTCTATGGTCCGGCCCCCGGTTCCTATGGGTTGAACATGACTGATCTGGCCGAAACCTACGACGAGGCCAGCCGCATTGCCGCGGGTCAGGCCTGGATAGAGGCCAGTGCCTGGGCGCTTGACGGCGATCAAACCACCAAAGATACCAAAGGCATAACCGCCCGTGTCACCAAAGCCGACAGCTTTGTCCACCTACAGGACCTGCCCGAAACTGACCTGTTGCTGGCCGCTGATTATGCCGCCCATGAGGGTGGGTTTGCCGCGGCCAAAGCCATCACCGGTGGCAGTGCCGCGTTGTATCATCTGGACACAACCAATCCCGACACACCACGCGCCCGCACCCTGCCCGAGGAAATCGCCCGCGTGGTGCGCGCCCGGGCCGCCAACCCAAACTGGACCGGCGGCATGATGCGCCACGGTTTTCGCGGTGCCAGCGAAATCGCAGCGACACTCGATCATATGGCGGCCTTTGCGCAACTGGCCCAAACCGTGCCCGCGCATTTGTTTGACCTGTATTTCGACGCCACATTGGGCGACAGCAATGTCAGCGCCTTTCTGGAACGTGAAAATCCCGCCGCCTATCGCGCCATGATCGACCGCTTTGCAGCATTGCAAGACGCCGGGCTTTGGATCAGCAAACGCAACTCAATCCGCGCAGGGCTTGAGGCGATCATATGAGCGATTTCAGCGTCAAAGGCTGGTGCCCCGGTGCCTATCGCCCGATGCAATCCGGTGACGGGTTGATCGTACGTATCCGCCCTCGTCTGGCCCGGCTAAGTGCCGATCAGGTCCTTGGATTGTGCGACGCGGCGATGACCCATGCCAGCGGTATCATCGATTTGACCAACCGCGCCAATCTGCAACTGCGCGGGGTACGTGATCAGGCGCATGACGCGCTGCTGGCGCAGCTTGACGCGTTGGGCTTGCTCGACGTTTCCCAAGCGCTCGAGGCGCGGCGCAATATCCTGACCGCGCCAATGTGGGCCCACGCCGATGACACCCATGCTTTGACGCTCAAGCTGATCTCGCGGTTGAACGAACTGCCTGATCTGCCTGCAAAATTCGGCTTTGCGGTGGACGCCGGAGATGCGCCAGTGCTGGCCAATGCCTCGGCTGATATCCGCATAGAGCGGGCGCAAACCGGCGGGTTGATCGTGCGCGCGGATGGCGCAGAAACCGGGCGTATGACCAACCGCAGCAAGGCGATCAACGATGTCATCACCCTTGCCCATTGGTTCGCCACCACCCGCGCGCCAGACACCAAACGCATGGCCAAACACCTACGCACGACAGCATTGCAAGACAGTTGGCAGGGCACCGCGCCCGCCTTTGCCGCCGCAAATGACAACAACGCCACGATGGTCCCCGGCCCGTCGCCCAAAGGCCTGATCCTTGGCGCAGCATTTGGGTCCATCCCGGCGCAGACCCTTGCCCGGGCCATCACTGACAGCAACGCCACCGGCCTGATCCTGACACCGTGGCGATTGTTCATCCTTGAGGGCGTATTTTCCGCCTTTGACCACGGCTTTATTACCGATCCAAACGACCCGTTATTAACCACCGACGCCTGCCCCGGTGCGCCGTTTTGCGGCTCATCAACCGTGGACACCCGCCAGATCGCATCGGCCCTTAAAACCCCGAACCTACATGTTTCCGGCTGCACCAAAGGCTGTGCGCGGCCGCGCCCATCCCCCCTCACGCTGGTCGGCAACCACGGCCGGTTTGACCTTGTTGCCGACGGGTGTTCATGGGATGAGCCAACCGCACGCGGGCTGACCCCGGACGAGCTGCTAAAAGGACACGACCTCTAATGCCCTACACCTATGAAACCAACGGTGCCGCGATCTATTTGCAGTCCTTTGCCATGATCCGCGCCGAGGCCGATCTGGTGCGCTTTGCCCCCAGCGAAGAGCTGGTTGCCGTGCGCATGATCCATGCCGCCGGGATGGTTGAATTGGCGCCGTTCATTCGGTTTTCGGATGGCTTTGCCGATGCTGCCCGCGCCGCATTAGAAGGCGGCGCGCCGATCCTGTGCGATGCCCGTATGGTCAGCGAAGGCATCACCCGAACCCGGCTTCCGGCTGACAACGCGGTGATCTGCACCCTGCGCGACGACGGCGTACCAGAGCTGGCCGCCAAGATGGGCAACACCCGCTCTGCCGCCGCATTAGAGCTGTGGCGACCCCATCTTGAGGGCGCAGTTGTTGCCATCGGCAACGCCCCCACGGCGCTTTTCCACCTGCTCAACATGTTGCAAGACCCCGATTGCCCGCGCCCGGCCGCCATCATTGGTTGCCCGGTTGGCTTTGTCGGGGCGATGGAATCCAAAGACGCGCTTTGGGCCGAGCAACCGGTGCCCTGCGCTATCGTTCAGGGCCGTTTGGGTGGCAGCGCCATCACCGTCGCCGCCATCAACGCCGTCGCGAGCCGCATCGAATGAGCGCGCCCGTAAAGCCCGGCACCATTCACGGCACCATTCACGGCGTCGGCCTTGGCCCGGGCGATCCCGACCTGATGAGCGTACGCGCCGACCGATTGTTGCGGGGCGCGCGCCATTTTGCGCATTTCCGCAAGGCCGGGCGCTATGGTCAGGCGCGGCGCATTGCCGACAGCGTGCTCAACCCGGATGCCATTGAATTTGCCATGGAATACCCGGTGACGACCGAAATTCCAGTCAGTGATCCGCGTTATAATGCGGCGCTGTCCTCGTTTTATGCCGACTGCGCCACGCATCTGCGCAAACTTGTCGAACAGGGCGAAGACGTGGTTGTTCTCTGCGAAGGCGACCCGTTTTTTTACGGCTCGTTCATGCACCTGCATTCGCGGCTGCGCGATGTTGTTGAGGTAACGGTTGTACCGGCGATCACCGGCATGTCCGGCGCCTGGACCGCCACCGGCCAGCCGATCACATGGGGCGATGACGTGCTGACCGTACTGATGGCAACGCTGCCCGAGGACGATCTGGCCCGGCGCATGGCTGACACTGACGCGCTGGTCGTGATGAAGATTGGCCGCAATATCGACAAGGTCCGCCGGGCATTGGCCACGGCCGGTCGGCTCCAAGCCGCCTGGCTGGTGGAATACGCCGCGATGGAAAACCAAACCGTCACACGTCTGATTGACGCCGACGATAAAATCACGCCCTATTTCTCGATCATCATCGTACATGGAAACGGACGCCGCCCATGACCGGAAGCGTATACATAGCAGGCCTTGGCCCCGGGGACGTGTCCCTGATCACACCGCAGGTTTCGGCCGTCATCGCGCAGGCCACCGACATTGTCGGCTATATCCCCTACGTCGCCCGCATCGCGCCACGCGCCGGGTTAACCCTGCATGCCAGCGACAACCGCGTCGAAATCGACCGCTCGCGTCATGCGTTGGAAATGGCGGCCACGGGCAAACAGGTTGTAGTAGTGTCCTCCGGTGATCCGGGCGTTTTCGCCATGGCCTCTGCGGTGTTTGAGGCGGTCGAGGCTGGCCCAAAAGAATGGCGCAACCTCGACATTCAGGTGTTGCCGGGGATCACCGCGATGCTGGCCGCATCGGCGCGTGCTGGCGCGCCTTTGGGGCATGATTTCTGTGCCATTAACCTAAGTGACAACCTGAAACCCTGGGATCTGATCGAAAAACGCCTTCGCCTTGCGGCAGAGGCTGATTTTGCCATGGCCTTTTACAACCCGCGTTCAAAATCCCGCCCCGAAGGCTTCGCGCGGGCCTTGGATATTTTGCGCGAGGCCTGTGGCGATGCACGCCCGGTGATATTTGCCCGCGCGGTGTCGACGCCCGAGGAACAGATCAAGGTGGTGCCCCTGACCGAAGCACGCCCAGAAATGGCCGATATGCGCACGGTGGTGATTGTCGGATCCAGTTTGACCCGGATCATTGAGCGCGACGGCGCGCCAATTGTCTACACTCCACGGTCGGTATTGCCATGACGGCCCGGGAATTGCGCAATCCAGTCCAGTACGGCAGCCACCGAGGCAACTTCGCCCAGGTTCGCCACCTTTGGACGGTCAATCATAACCACTTTGATGGCCAATTCCCGCGCCACATCAATCTTGGCCCGCGCCGCCGTGCCGCCTGCGTTTTTGGACACCAGCAGATCAATCTTATGCGCCCGCATCAACGCGAGGTCATCGGCGTATTCAAACGGCCCCTGCGCCACCACCACATCGCAATTGGTAAACGGCAAACCGATCGTCGGTTCGTCGATCAAGCGCAGCAAATAATGATGCTGTTGATGCACTGCGAACCCCGCGAGGTTCAGTTTACCGATCGCCAGCATCACCCGGCACGGGGCCCGGTTCAACGCAGTAACCGCCGCCGCCATATCCGCCACATGGGTCCAGTGATCGCCCGGAACGGCCGACCATTCCGGGCGCGTCAGGGCAATCAACTTAACGCCAACCTTGGCACAGGCCGCGACCGCATTCCGACTCATCTGTGCCGCAAAGGGGTGTGTCGCGTCGATCACATGGCTGATCTGATGCACCCCCAAGTAGTCCACCAACCCGTCGACGCCGCCAAATCCGCCAACGCGGGTCGGCAACGGCTGGGCTTTGGGATGTGCCACACGGCCGGCATAGGAAAAAATGGCGTTGTAACCACCGTCGTTCAACGCATGTGCCAAAGCGGTGGCCTCGGTGGTACCGCCAAGGACAAGCAGGGTGGGACGCATGGCTGACACTCCTTGGTTAACAATCATCGGTTTGGGCGAAGATGGACCAAACGGGCTGACCGCTGCAAGCCGTGAGGCGCTGCAAAACGCCGAAATCGTCATGGGCGCGGCGCGGCATTTGGCTTTGGTTCCTGAATTGATCGCCGAAACCGCAGAAACCGCAGAAACCATCGAATGGCCGGTGCCATATGCCGACGGTGTGGCGCAGTTGCTGGCGTTCAAGGGGCGAAACGTGGTGGTTCTGGCCTCGGGCGATCCGTTCTGGTTTGGCGCAGGCACCGTTCTTACCGCGCATTTGAAACGTCACGAATGGCGCACCTTTCCCGGGGCGTCAACGTTTTCACTGGCCGCATCGCGCCTCGGCTGGCCGCTTGAAAAAACACTTTGTCTGGGCCTGCATGCCCGCCCGTTTGCCCATCTGCGCCCGCATTTATCGCCCGGTGCGCAGATTTTTGTGCTGCTGCGGGATGGTGATGCGGTGTCTGACCTTGCGGGCTGGATCACTGAACTGGGGTTTGGCGATAGCCAATTGCATGTGCTTGAGGCGCTGGGTGGGCCACGCGAACGTAGCCGCGAAACCCGTGCCGCTAACATGACCCTAACAGATATTGCCCATCCGGTTTGCCTGGCCATCAACGTACAGGGCAACGGCGCCGCGTTGACCTTGGCCACTGGTCGCCCGGATGATGTATTTGCCAATGACGGCCAGATCACCAAACGCCCGGTGCGCGCCTTGACCCTGTCGGCACTGGCCCCGAAACGCGGTGAACATCTGTGGGATATCGGCTCGGGCTCAGGCTCAATCGCCATCGAATGGCTGCTGGGCCACCCCGATATGACCGCCACAGCGATTGAGGCCAACGCCCCCCGTGCCAACCGGATTGTAACCAATGCCGCCACCCTTGGGGGTGAGCGTTTGGAGGTTGTTATCGGCACTGCGCCCGATGCCTTGCATGGCCTACCCCGCCCCGATGCAGTGTTTGTTGGCGGTGGATTATCATCCAATATGCTCAGCCAATTGTGGGACCTGATGACACCCGGCACCCGTTTGGTCGCCAATGCCGTAACCCTCGAATCCGAAACTCTGCTGGCTATCTGGCACCAATCACACGGCGGTGATCTGATGCGGATTGAGCTGGCAAACGCGGCGCCTTTGGGCTCAAAACGCGGCTGGAAATCGGCCTATCCGATCGTACAGTGGAGCGTCATACGATGATTGTCGCAGGGTTTGGGTTTCGCGCCTCGGCCAGCTTGGCCAGCCTGCAAAACGCGCTGTCTTTGGCCTCTACCGGCCACATTGATGCGCTCGCAGCACCGGCTGACAAATGCGTCGCGCGCTGCCTGATCGACCTTGCGACCACCAGTGGCCTGCCGATCCTGCCCATCGCTGCAGACCAGTTAACCAACGCCGAAACCACCACCCAGTCCGCCCGATCCTTGCGCGAACGAAACACCGGAAGCGTCGCCGAAGCCGCCGCATTGGCCGCCGCCGGACCCAACGCGCGACTGTTAACCAAACGCCACATATCGCACGACAAACTGGCCACCTGCGCCATTGCCACAGGACCAACCCCATGACCGTTCACTTTATCGGCGCCGGCCCCGGCGCGCCTGACCTGTTGACCCTGCGTGGCAGCGATATCATCGCCGCATGCCCGGTTTGCCTCTATGCCGGCTCACTTGTGCCGCAGGAAATCCTCGGCCATTGCAGCCCCGGCACCCGCATCATCAACACCGCGCCCTTGGATCTGGAGGCAATTATTGCCGAAATCCGCAGCGCGCACGCCGCCGGTCACGATGTGGCACGGCTGCATTCCGGTGATCTGTCGGTCTGGTCGGCGATGGGCGAACAATTGCGCCGTCTGCGCGCCGAGGATATCCCGTTTAGCGTCACCCCCGGCGTGCCGTCGTTTGCCGCCGCCGCCGCCGCATTGGGCACCGAACTGACCCTGCCCGGCCTCGCGCAATCGGTGATTTTGACCCGCACCCAAGGGCGCGCCTCGCCGATGCCAGCGGGCGAAACCCTAACCAATTTCGCCGCCACCGGTGCGACTTTGGCGATCCATTTGTCGATCCATAACCTTGGCGGCGTGATTCGCGAACTGACGCCGAATTACGGATCAGACTGTCCGGTCGCCGTGGTTTACCGCGCCAGTTGGCCCGATCAGCAGATCATTCGCGCGACGTTGGGCACGATTGAGGCTATGATGAATGATGCCATTGACCGCACCGCGCTGATTTTGGTTGGCCCGGCGCTATCGCAAGAGGGATTTGACGAAAGTTGCCTGTATTCAACACATTACGACCGGCGTTATCGACCGCAATCAGCCACCGGAGGATCACCCGATGAATAACCCCGGCGGACTTCTGATATCTGCGCCAAGCTCTGGCACCGGCAAAACCACCGTCATGCTAGGCCTGCTGCGCGCCTTTTCCGAGGACGGCATGATCGTGCAACCGTACAAAAGTGGCCCGGATTATATCGACCCGGCATTCCACCGTGCGGCGGCTGGGCGGGCATCGTATAACGTTGATACCTGGGCCATGGGGCCAGCGTTGCTCAACACCATTGCGGCGCAATCGCAGGGTGCCGATATTGTCATCGCCGAAGGGTCAATGGGCCTGTTTGATGGCGTGGCTTATCAGGGCGCGACGGGCAATGGCACCTCGGCGGAAACCGCCGCAAGGATGGGCTGGCCGGTGGTTTTGGTGCTGGATATTTCCGGTCAGGCACAATCGGCTGCGGCCACTGCTTTGGGGTTTGCCCGCTACAACCCGGACCTAAAAATCGCCGGAGTCATCCTCAATCGCGTTGCAAGTCCGCGCCATGAACGCCTGACCCGACTGGGTATGGAAAAGGTCGGCCTGCCGGTTCTGGGTGTGTTGCCCCGGCGCGGTGACCTGACCCTGCCAGAACGCCATCTGGGCCTAATTCAGGCGGTTGAGCATCCCGATCTTGAGGCCGCAATTGCCGGATATGCCACATTCCTTCGCGATAATGTCGACCTTGAGGCGCTGAAAAAGGCTGCGTCTGCATCGCCGTTAGAACCCAAAATCGGCCCACTTCCCCTGCCCCCGGCACAACGCATTGCGCTGGCGCAAGACGCTGCGTTCTCGTTTACCTATCCGCATTTGTTAGAGGGTTGGCGCCGCGCCGGTGCCGAAATCCTGCCGTTCTCACCGCTCGCGGATCAGGCCCCGGACAAAGGCGCCGATCTGGTCTGGCTGCCCGGTGGTTATCCGGAATTGCACGCCGGAACCCTCGCCGCCAATAGCAATTTCATGACCGGCCTGCGCCGCCACGCAACAACCAAACCGGTGCATGGCGAATGCGGTGGATATATGGCCTTGGGCACGGCGTTGATCGACAAAGACGGCACCCGGCACCAGATGGCCGGGCTGTTGGGCCTTGTCACATCTTACGAGAAACGCAAATTCCATCTTGGCTATCGCCGTGCCAAATTAAACGCGCCGATGCCCGGGTTTGAGGCCGGGCAATCGCTGCGCGGTCACGAATTTCATTACACCACCATCATTGACGAACCCGACGCGCCGCTGGCCCATGTGGTTGATGCCGAAGGCACCGCCGTGCCGGAAACCGGATCGCGCAAAGGCCACGTGACCGGAACGTTTTTCCACCTGATCGCCAAGGATCTGACATGAGCGGATTTGTCAGTTTTGTCGGCTCGGGCCCCGGTGACCCGGAGTTGCTGACGCTGAAAGCTGTGGATCGTCTAAAGCGTGCCGATGCGATCCTGTATGATGACCTGTCTTCGGGGCCGATTTTGGAACATGCCGGGCCAGATGCCGATCTGGTCGGCGTTGGCAAACGCGCCGGGCGGCCGTCGCCGAAACAGGATCATGTCAGCCGGTTGCTGTTGGATTACGCCAAAAACGGCGCCCGCGTTGTGCGGTTGAAAAGCGGCGACAGCGGTATATTTGGGCGCTTAGAGGAAGAGCTGTCCGCCGTGCGCGCCGCTGGCATTGACTATGAAATCATCCCCGGCGTTCCGTCGGCCTGTGCCGCCGCGGCCGCCGCGGGTATCCCGCTGACCCGCCGCATGACCGCACGCCGGGTACAGTTTGTCACCGGCCATGATGTCGATGGAAAATTGCCCGATGATCTGGAACTCGCGGCGCTGGCCGACCCCGGCGCCACCACCGCTGTGTTTATGGGCAAACGCACCTTTCCCGGCTTGGCCGCAGCACTGATCGCCAAGGGCCTGCCGGCCGATACCCCTGCCCTGATCGCCGAAGCCGTCAGCACGCCGCAGCAATCGCTGACCCGCAGCACCATTTCTGAGCTGGCCGAGACGCTGGCCAAGGGAATTTCAACCACCCCGGCGCTCATCCTTTATGGACCACTGGCCGATGATGAATGAACTAACCCTGATCGGCATTGGCACCGGCAACCCGGATCATCTGACGTTTCAGGGTGCGCAGGCAATCCGCGATGCTGATCTGATTTTGATCCCGCGCAAAGGCTCCGATAAATCCGATCTGGCCGATCTTAGGTTGGCGATTTGTGACCGGGTTCTGGGCGACAAGCAGCCCCGAATCGTCGAATTCGATCTGCCCAAACGCGACACCGATGCCGCCTATCTTGATGGGGTGGACACTTGGCACGACGCCATCGCCGTTGCCTGGCAGTCCGCGGCTCAGACCAACATGCCGGACGCACAAAACGTCGCCTTGCTGATCTGGGGCGATCCGTCGCTCTATGACAGCTCACTGCGCATCGCCGCCCGACTGTCGCCAAAACCCAAACTGACCGTCATTCCCGGCATCACCTCGCTGCAGGCGCTCACCGCCGCGCATGCGATCCCGATCAACGACATCGGCGCGCCATTTCTGGTCACAACGGGGCGGCAACTGCGTGACAAGGGCTGGCCAGAAAACGTTGAAACCATTGCGATTATGCTGGATGGTAGCTGTGCGTTCACCACGCTGGACCCCGACAAATACACTATCTGGTGGGGCGCCTATGTTGCCATGCCCAACCAGATTTTGGCGCATGGGCGGCTCAAAGACGTCGCCAATGAGATCGTACAGACCCGTGCGCGCGCCCGTGCATATCATGGCTGGATCATGGACATCTATATCCTGCGCAGAATTGTTTGACGCGCAAACAACAAATGTATTGCCAAAGCAGGCGCGCGGCATGTAGAAAAAAAGGGCTTGGTGTTGTGCGGATCAACCGTTCAGCCAAGAGGGAATTCGGTTAAACTCCGAAGCCGCCCCCGCGACTGTATGTGGAGAGCGGGTGCCAAGACACCACTTGCCCATTCCGGGCTGGGAAGGTCGGCATCACGTTGTGACCCACAAGCCAGGAAACCTGCCAAGCCCAAACGCAGTAACACTGTCGGGTGTGACAGTAAGGAGAACGAAATGAACGTACTAACGACAACACAGACTAAAACTCTGGCCGGAACAACCACACGCATTCTTCCGGCGCTTTTCGCAGCGGCACTTGGCCTTGGCATCATGTTTGTTGTCGGCCATGTGCAGGCATCTACATTGCATGACGCGGCGCATGACGTGCGTCACGCCACTGGCTTTCCCTGCCACTAACTAAATGTTCACACGAATTGTAGCCAGCGCGGTGTTCGCTGGTGCTGGAGCCGGGCTGATTGCCGCCCTGCTGCAGTTCGTTTTCGTGCAGCCTGTTTTGCTGCATGCAGAGCTATATGAATCCGGCCAATTGGTGCATTTCGGGGCTGCCCCGGTTAGTGCCATGCAGGATCTGGGTGACTTTGAGCTGATGCGCAACGGGCTTAGCGTCCTGTTCACCATGTTGGCCTATACCGGCTATGGTTTTGTTGTTGTTGCCATCATGTCAATTGCCGCAGACCGAGGTGCCGTCATTGACGGGCGCACGGGACTGCTTTGGGGGCTCGCGGGGTTTGTCGCTGCGCATCTGGCTCCGGCATTCTCATTGCCACCAGAAGTACCCGGCGTGGCCTCGGGCGATGTGGATGTGCGTCAGGTCTGGTGGTTCGCCACCGTTGCCGCCGCAGCCGTGGCCATGTGGCTGGTCGGGTTCGGGAAATCCTGGGCGTCTTGGGGGGCCGCAGCTGTGTTACTGCTCGCACCGCATCTGATCGGCGCGCCGGAACCGCATGCGTTCATCGGGCCAGTGCCCCCAGAAATCAGCGCCTTGTTTGCCGCCCGCGCCCTTGGTGTTGGGCTCGTCGCTTGGGCCTTGCTAGGCTCTGCCTGCGGCTATTTCTGGAGCAAAAACAGCGCGAATTAACCACATTTGCCGCCCCCGAAAAAAGGAGCAATTATATGGATCGTTCAATCCCACTCTTGTTGATCGGATTGGTCTTTGGGGGCGGCATCGGCTTTTTGGTCGCGGCCTCCACTGGCGTCACGCTCGATGGTCACGACCACGCCATGGATCATTCCGCAGGCCAGTCCACAGAGACAAAAGGCGCCTCACATGATCACACACAACATGACCATTCTGCACTGCAGGACGTCACCGGCATCGCCCCAACTTTGAATGTCACGATTGTTCCAGACCCCGCTACGGGTTGGAATATGCACATCCAAGTGAGCAACTTTACCTTTGCCCCCGACCATGCCGGGCAAAGCGCGGTGGACGGCGAAGGCCATGCACATCTTTATGTAAACGGCACCAAAATCGCCCGGGTTTACGGAAATTGGTATCATATTGGATCACTGCCATCCGGAACTGCCACGATCAAAATCGGCCTTTACACCAATGATCACAAAGCCTTGGCTGTTGACGGTACGCCAATAATCCAGACCGTGATCATCTACAATTAAAGCCTTCTTGCTCTTTCTATTTTCCCTAGATATCCCCGCCGGAGGCAAGAAATTTTTTCTCTAAAACGCAGGAATGCGCGCGCGCAGACAATGACGCAAACGACCCAGCGGCCGCGCGTCCTCGATCCAACCGTCTTTGGCCGCGAGATAGGCATGACAGAACGCCAACACATCGTTCAAATCGCTGGCCAATTCAGTTCCGGAGAACACATAGCTCGCCCGGCCCTGCCCCTGAAACGCAATACCTGACGGGTTTGAACAGCCGCCAAAACAACCAACTTCGGTCACCTCAAACAGCGCGGCCAAACCGGCGGATTGCAGCGCTGTGCGCAGGGCTTCAATATCGTCTGCCAAAGGCGTGGCATCCGGCGCGCGCAGGCAGGTGTTGCAGATCAGAACCCTATTGGGGATTGTCTTGCTCAATGAAAGGCTCCGGAGGCGAATTTGATGCGCCTTGATTTCACATCTCAGCAGCCGACGCCAGCACTGGCGCTCATCCCGCCGAACAAATTGGAGTCGCGATCCGGCAGCAGGTTCTTTGGGGGCAACACTCGACTTTTTTCGTCGTCGAGCGTCCAGGAGACAAGTTCAAGAGCCGCCGAATCGGTTCAAATTTTGTAACACCTGTAGTAACTACACATTCAAGACTTAACTTCAGGGTTTCAGGTTGGCGCCACAAACCCGCCATCCACCACCAGGCTTTGCCCGGTCAACATCCGACTGGCCCCCGACGCCAAAAACAGCGCGGTTCCGACTATGTCCTCGGGCACCAGCGGCTGTTTCAGACATTGCTGCACCACATGCGCAGCAACGCCCTCTGGCGTTAACCACAACTCTTTCTGCCGTTCAGTGAGCACCAACCCCGGTGCAATTGAATTAACACGAATGTTGTCGCCGCCAAATTCCCGCGCGAGGCTATGGGACATCGCGGTGATTGCCGCATTTGACGCCGTATAGATTGGCAGTCCTGCCAGCCCCATTTTATAGGAAATCGACGAGAAATTGATGATCGCACCGCCGCCCCTTTTGCGCATACCGGCGATCACCGCCTGACAGGCAAAGAAATAGGATTTGAGGTTGATGTCAGTGGACCAACGCCAAAATTCCTCGGTCACCTCTTCGGTGGCATGACGGGTGTCATTGGCCGCATTGTTGATCAAAACCTGCACCGCGCCATGGGCCTCAGATGCTGTTTGGATCGCGGCCTTCAATTGCGCGATATCGGTGATGTCACAGGCGACGAACAGCGGACGACTGTTGTGTTTCGCCTGCATCTCATCGCAAAAGGCGCGTGCATCTGATCGCTGAACAAAGGCAACCCGCGCACCTTGCGCCATAAACCCATCAGTCAACGCCGCACCAATGCCAGAACCACCACCGGTGATAAACACTGATTTCCCCGCGATATCAGAGAATTGCGCCGGAAACGGTGGCCGCTCGGTTTCGCCCCATTCGTTCATGTCAGCCCCTGTCCATTCGATGATCATACCCAGTTTCAAGTGCCGATTTTATCAACTCAATCTCAAAGGCATGCGCGGTTTTCAACCCTTGCCAACGCGCATCCGACATTGCGCCATCCCGCATCGCCACCATCATTAGAATGGATTGATCCGCCGCCGCACCGGCATTGCTGGCGGGCACAATTCGCACGTAAATACGCGGCACCAAAGCCTTTGGCGACGGCCCAATCAGATAGTCAATCAACCCCTGCTCTGGATGCGCCTTGATTCGCACACAGATCGGCGCGCCGTCCATTATGGATGTTCCAAACACCAGACCATCCGCAGCAACCTTAGTCCGCCAAGTACCAAATGACCACTGATCCATCCGCGCCGGATCAGACATAAAGGCAAACACCTTGTCCACCGGCCGCGCGATTTGAATACTGGCAATATCGCAATTCATACCGTGTCCTTTCCGCCGGGCCCGACCACCACAAGGATCGTCGCAACCCTATCCCCGGCGTTCAGATAGGCATGGTTCATCGAGCCCTCAAAATACATCGCATACCCGGCATTCAGGATCGTCGGCGTGTAAATATTGCTGTGCAGCGCAATCGAGCCACTGAGAACAAACAGGAATTCCTCGCCGTTATGCGCGGAATAGCCGACCACCTCGTCCAGCGTTTTGGCGCGTATATGATTGATCGCCGGATGTATCCCCTTCATCAACGGTTCGGCGTCCTGGCGGAAAAAGTCTGCTATATCAACGCCAAAAACCTGCGCTAACAGAAACAAATGATGCGCCGACACCTGCGAGAGGCCGTTTTCGATCCGCGACAATGTCACCTCCGACAGCTCACATGCCCTGGCCAGCTGCGCCAGCGTCAACCCGGCGGTTTTGCGCAATCGCGCGATGCGGATGGCCAGCGACAGTTTGCCGTCGCGTGTCAGGGTTTGCACACGGGTCATGCCAAACCGATACCTTCTGATATTTCGCCGCGCCAGCCGACGGTTTCAAGGATATCCCTGAGCCGGGAAACCGTGACCCACACATCAAAACAACTGAGATGCAACGCCCCTAACCCAAACCGCAGCGCGTTGGGTTGGCGGAAAGGCCCGACCACTCCGGCCTCAAGCAACGCCTCACATACCTGCCCGGCACCGGCATGCGAAAACCCGACATGACCACCGTGATTACCATCGTCACGCGGCGTGTTAACGGTGACGCCAAGCGGGCCACATTCTGGTTCCAACAAATCTATCATCAGATTACCCAACGCCTTGTGCTTTGCCCAAAGCTGCGCCTCCGGAACGTCACGCCAAATCTCGGACGCGCTGTTGAAGGTCCGCATAGCGGTGTGGTTTCAACGGGTCAACGCAACACTTTAATCTTTTGAGAAAGATGGAGTGTTTATTATGAAGTACCGCACACGGACGTTTTATACGGACAAACAGAAGTCGGAAATGTGGGATCGGTGGCAACGCGGTGAGTCGATGAGTTCG
>JBLHMP010000054.1:0-28071 GCA_047623555.1 Granulosicoccus sp. | reverse complement strand
GGAAGGGCAAGATCGTTGTATCTTCTTTCATGGCGTATCGCTCCTTGTGAGGTTCTGGCTGGCTTTGACACCCGCCACGATACGTCGACTTCAAACTTCAGCCATCACCCAAATTCGTGCATAGCTCGGCCGTGCTCCCACAGAATCGTCCGTGTCCAACTCCGCCATCGCCCTGATCAACGCCATCACGGTCAGGTTTGTTTCGCCCGCAATTGTTACATCTGAGCAGAAATTGCGCGCTGGAAAGCGGCTGAAAATCGGCTCGGGGCCAATGTTGATGACCTGTACATCTTTGTTTGGCTTGTGTTTATCCGGCCACCACGGCGCGATTGCGTTAAGCACAAGGATGACATCGGTATCCTGCAAATACGCCCCTGGATCAGGGCCGATATGGCAGGGGTGTTCGGTTGAAATGGCCAGTTTGGTCGCCTACCACGAACAGACCGGCAGCGCCCAGTCACTGGCCCGTTCAAGATGGTCACACCCACCCCGCCCACAAGGATCATGGAATAGGCGGCCCGATTGGGATTTGCGGTTCTGATGCAGCAATACATGGCTTTGCAATTGGGTCTGGCCCTGACAATCGTCTACCTGCGGTTTGGACCACAAGGGCAGGTAAAATCATCGCCCGGATGGATCGACGGAACAATTGCCAGTGTTGCGTTTGCCGTGCTGATGTATGCGGAATAGGATTTTTCGTGGCTTTTGCATGAACAGGCCTATCGCCCGTGGCAGATCACCATGGTTGGCGCAGTGGTGATCATAACCGTGATGGAGGGCATCCACCGGCGCACTGGTTGGATGTTATTTTCAATTGTTGCGGTTTTCCTGATTTACGCATTGTTTGCCGACAAAATACCCGGTCGGTTGATCGGCAAAGAGGTCAGCCCGGTGCGACTGGTGCAATATGTCGGCTTTGACCCAAGCGCGGTGTTTTCCACGCCTTTGGCGGTTGGCACCAAAATCGTGCTGCTGTTTGTGCTCTTTGGCCAGCTTCTGTTTGCGGCTGGGGGCGGCAAATTCTTTACCGATCTGGCCATTGCCGCCATAGGCCACAGACGTGGTGGCAGCGCCAAGATTTCGGTCATCGCCTCGGCCATGTTCGGCTCAATTTCCGGCAGTGCGGTGTCTAAGGTCGTGACCACCGGCGTTATCACCATTCCGCTGATGAAACGTGGCGGTTATTCCGGCAAAAACGCTGGTGCGATTGAGGCTGTGGCGTCAACCGGCGGGCAGTTGACGCCGCCAATTATGGGGGCTGCTGCCTTCCTCATGGCCGAGTTTCTGGAGATTTCCTATGGCGCCTTGTGATCTGGGGCTGAAAACGGTTGCTGATCTGGCCGCCAAAGCCGGTGATCTGCGCATCGCATCGGAATATATCGTCAACAATCATCCCATTTTACATCGCTGGCGGTCTGGCCAATGGCGGCATGTCCTATGATGATTTCAAAAAGGTGCCCGTGGCCAGTTTCGTCGCAGGCATCAGTGCGCTGGGTGACGGGCTTGTTGATGTGGCCTTGGTCAGCCTGAATTCGGGTCCGGGTAAACAGGCGGCGGTGAAACTCAAATCGCGCGGCGGGCTTTGCTATATCTCGCTGGATACGTCCGACACTGCGATTGCGGCGTTCAAAAAATTCCTACCCGCTGGCGTCGTTATTCCGTTCAAGCAGAACGAGAACATTCTTGGGCTGGAAACCGGTAGTGCCAACATCATGCGCATCCCGTGGATGTTGTTGACCAACGCTGATGCCAATGAAGACCTCGTCTATAACATGGTCAAACTGATCGCCGAGAACAAAGACGCGCTCAAGGAAAGCTTTGGCCTGTTCCGTCTGGCAAAAGCCGCGACAATGGCCCCGGCGAATGAGGTGCCTTATCACCCCGGTGCGTTGCGGTATTTCACCGAGGCCGGGATCGCGGTTGGCAACTAATTCACCTACTGCAGGCGCAAACCGGGGTGGCATCGTAATCTTGCAGGAAATATTCGGCGTCACGGATCAGCTGAAAGGCGTTGCGAAACGCTATGCCGATCTGGGCTATACCGTCGCCATTCCGGCACTGTTTGACCGCCCACAACGCGACGCGGCAATTCCGTTTGACGCGCCCCTGCCCGGTCGCGATATAATGCTGGGGTGGTGATCTGGCTGTGCGCGCGGCGCAACTGCTGGACATTGCCGGCGGCATAGCGTTTTACGGCACCCGTTTGCCGCAATATATGGACAGCCCGTTAAAGCCGCCGATGTTGGGGCATTACGGCACAGACGACAGCCGTATTCCGCCCGAGATGTTGAAACTAGTCACCGACTATCTGCCTGAATTTGAGGAGCATATGTACGACGCGGGCCATGCCTTTGCCAATGATACGCGTCCTGAATCCTATGATCAGACTTCGGCCGATCTTGCCCATGGCCGCACCAAAGCGTTTTTGAAAACGCACGTTGGATAATACAAAATGTTGCCCGCCACCGGATTACGGCGGGCAACATTATCAAGAGCGGGATGTGCCGCTCGCCCTAGTTTTGGCAGGATTTATTGCTCGGGGTTGGCAAGATAGGCGATTACGTTTTGCCGATCTTCTTCTTTCTTCAACCGGAACGCCATTTTCGCCTTGGCCTTAGGGTTATCAAGATATTCACGCAGAAATTCCTTGGGGTCAGCAATGTACTCTGACAACAATTCTTCGGTCCAGACCAGCCCTTTTTCGCGAGCTTCAACCAAGTCGCGGCCATATTTAAAGCCTTCTGACGCAGCAGCCGGACGTCCAACAATGCCAGTCAATTGCGGCCCGGCCCCGTTTTTGGCACCTTCGCCGATCTTGTGGCACGATTTGCATTTCTTGAATACTTTTGCACCCGCTTCGGCATCTTGCGAAAATACCGGTGTGGCTGCAGCGAATGACACGATAAGTGTCGAAATGAGTGATACTGACTTTAACATGGCTATCCTGCTTGTTTTCAATGTCGTTGTCTTTTTGATCCAATTTCGTGTCACAGGCAAGAACCCAGCGCGTCGTTCATCCAACCATTTCGTGATCACACTAAAGCCAAAGCCCGCCGGGTGAGGGCGGGCTTTGCAGATTTCACCAATTTATCAGACGATCAGAGCTTTTCGATCAGCTCAGGCACAGCGGTGAACAGGTCAGCCACTAGGCCAAAATCTGCCACCTGGAAAATCGGCGCCTCTTGGTCTTTGTTAATCGCGACGATGATCTTGCTGTCCTTCATGCCGGCCAAATGCTGGATCGCACCTGAAACGCCAACCGCAACATATAGATCAGGCGCGACGACCTTACCTGTCTGACCAACCTGCCAGTCATTCGGAGCATAGCCCGAATCAACCGCAGCACGGGATGCGCCAACAGCAGCACCCAGCTTGTCCGCCAGTTTCTCGATCAGAGCAAAGTCATCCTTAGAGCCAACACCGCGACCACCAGACACAACAACACCAGCCGATGTCAGTTCCGGACGATCCGAGGCCGCAACCTTGTCTTCAATCCATTCGGACAGACCAGGGTTGTCAGCTGCCGAAATGATTTCAACCGAGGCCGACCCATTGGTTTCAGCCGCGTCAAATATCGATGTGCGAAAGGTCACGACCTTTTTGCTATCGGACGATTTGACCGTCTGAATGGCATTGCCCGCATAGATCGGACGCTCAAACGTATTGCCATCGACAACGCCGGACACATCCGAAATCACCATAACATCCAACAGCGCAGCAACGCGCGGCATGACGTTTTTGGCGTCCGTGGTGGCAGGCGCAACGATATGTTCATAGTCGCCAGCCAACGATACAATCAACGCTGCGGTCGGTTCGGCCAAACGATGGCCGAGCGATGCATCCTCGGCAACCAGCACCTTGACCACACCGTCGATGGTGGCCGCAACAGTACCCGCAGCAGCCGCATTTGCGCCACAGCACAATACAGTCACATCACCCAGCGATTTGGCGGCAGTCACGGCCTTGGCCGTTGCGTCCATGCTTAGTTCGCCATCAGTCACTTCGGCAAGGAGAAGAACAGCCATTATATTGCCCCCACTTCTTTGAGTTTCTCGACCAGCTCGTCCACCGATCCAACAATGATGCCCGCAGCGCGCGTATCAGGTTCGGTTGTGCTAACAATTTCCAGACGCGGCGTGACCTCAACGCCGTAATCCGCAGGTGTCTTTTCATCCATCTGCTTACGCTTGGCCTTCATGATATTTGGAAGGCTGGCATAACGAGGTTCGTTCAGACGCAGATCAACGGTGATGATCGCAGGCATGCTCACCTTGATAGTCTGCAAACCACCATCAACTTCGCGGGTCACTGTGGCGTGATCGCCGTCAATGTCCAACTCCGAAACAAACGTACCTTGTGACCAACCCAACAGGGCGGACAACATCTGGCCGGTGGCGTTCATGTCATTGTCGATCGCCTGTTTACCGCACAAAACGATACCGGGCTGCTCTTCATCGACAATCGCCTTGAGGATCTTGGCAACGGCCAACGGCTCAATGTCGGTATGCACATCATCGGCTGCAATAACCAGAATGGCACGATCCGCACCCATCGCCAGCGCTGTGCGCAGGGTTTCCTGGGATTGTTTAACGCCGATGGACACGGCGATGATTTCATCCGCTTTCCCGGCTTCTCTCAGACGGATTGCCTGTTCGACGGCAATCTCGTCAAACGGGTTCATCGACATTTTTACGTTGGCCAGATCAACACCGCTTCCGTCCGCTTTGACGCGTACTTTCACGTTATAGTCGATCACGCGCTTGACAGGTACTAGCACCTTCATCTGCGTTTCTCTCCTTGGTGTAATGGCAGTTCGCTTACCGACTCTGCCCAATCTCTCGCGGCTTTGTTACCGTTTTGAACGCCCCGAAAACAGAGGAAAATCGTCATAGAGGGGGCGTTCAACGTAGCGTTTTTACCATTCTTTTGGAATGTTACCGATAGCAGGCACAAAATTTCTGGAAAACCCGGTTAACGGTTGGCGCCCGGAACCCAAAGAACATCCGCCGCGCCATTGTCATTGGCCACCCGGGCGGCCACAAAAAACCAATCACTTAGCCGGTTAAGATATTTGATGGCCACCGGATTAACGGTTTCAATTGTCGCCAATTCCACCGCCAGCCGCTCGGCCCGCCGCGCAACTGTGCGACAAATATGCAGATGTGCGGCGAGGGCGTTTCCCCCGGGCAAAATGAAACTGCGCAACGGCGACAGCCCGGCATTCATCGCGTCAATTTCTACCTCAAGCCGGTCAACCTGCGTCGCAATCAGGCGCAAGGGCGGGTATTCTGCAGTGGCATCCTGATCCATATCGGGGCGACACATATCCGCCCCCAGATCAAACAGATCATTCTGGATCAGCGCCAGTTGATCATCCATTTCACCCAAAGAATGCAGTCGGGCGACGCCAACGGTGGAATTTAACTCATCCGAGGTGCCATAGGTGCTGACCCGCAGCGCATATTTTGCCACCCGATCACCATTGCCAAGCGCGGTTTCACCAGCATCACCAGTGCGCGTATAGATTTTATTCAGAACGACCAAAGCTTACATTCCCCCTTGCCGCTGATAAACATACAAAGCAATCAGCGCTATGGCGATGGCCTGCGTGAGCAAACGCAACCGCATGAGTTTATTGGCGTATTTCTTGTTGAATTCGCCGCCTTTACCAAACCCGCCGATGCCGATCGCCAGAACAACAACAACGGCCAGACACGCAATCACGACCAGAACAAAAAGTGGATCGTCCATGTTTTCCCCGCCTCTGATTTCTTCTGTTAGTGCCGATTTAACCCTTCAAGCCCGGTGAAACCACCCCAGCTTTCAATTTTCTCTAAATATCCCCGCCGGAGGCCTAAAATCTAAATGCGCGACGTGATGGCGTCAATCATCCGTGTCGACAATACCCGCCGCAGAATGCCCGAGATATAGGTCGGCGTTGTCACATAATAACGCGGGTTCGGATTTGAGGATTCAACCGCGTGGATTAGTTTGGCCGTGACCGCGCTGGCAGGCAGCTCAAACTTTTCAGGCTTGGATTCACCATACATCCGAGGCCGCAATTTCGTTTCGTAATCCGCTCGACGCGGCGAATTCTCCCAATCAATCCATTTTTCGAAATAGGCGATGCCGTTCTTGCGAAATGCCGTGGTAATCGGTCCCGGCTCAATCAGAATCACCCGAATGCCAGTCCCGCGCAGCTCAACCCTCATGGTATCACTTAGCGCCTCAAGCGCGAATTTCGTGGCACTATAGGCACCGCGCCACGGGATCGTCACCAACCCCAACCCCGACGAACATTGCACAATCCGCCCATGGCCTTGCCCGCGCATCACCGGCACAACCTGCCGGGTCAATTCGTGCCAGCCAAAAAAGTTGGACTCAAAAATCTCGCGCAAACCGTCGGTTGGCAAATCCTCAACCGCACCGGTAAATCCGTGTGCCCCGTTGTTAAACAGCGCGTCCAACGTTCCACCCGTCGCCGCCAGAACCTGCGCCAGTCCCTCGGTAATGCTGTCGGTGTTCATGTAGTCAATCAACGGGCTGTCAAAACCTTCGCTTTGCAGACGGCTGCAATCCTCAAGCTTGCGACAGCTGGCAAATACCCGCCAGCCACGGGCCCGCAACCCAAGCGCCGCGTCATAGCCGATACCGGATGAGCATCCGGTTATCAAAATGGTTTTCTGACTCATGAATCGCTGCCCTTATGTGACCGCAACCTTTGTGGCGCGGATCGCCGGGCAGCGCAATCAGCGCAAAGGTTTGCTGACCAAGGAGGCTGAAATCCAACCAACGGTGCGGTCTGAAACCAGCCGCAACCGCAGCCAACCGGTCCCGGACTCACTCAGAACCTCAACCTCTTGACCCAATTTCAGGCGGGCAACTATATCATAGGTCGTACCCGGCCCGTGACGCATATTCACCCGTGTTCCAGAAATCCTGCGCAGATCGGCGGGTGGCAACTCTTGCTCGGCTCTGATGTCTGGTGCTGGCTCTTCGGTTTCGCCGACAACAGTGGTAGATAACCGGATGACATTCGGATCGAAATCCGCAAGTAATCCACCAAATCCCTCACTACTTTGCTCAAGCGAGACCAGCGTGACAGGCGGGGTCTCGGTCAGATCAACCAATATGGCCGGTTCATCCCGCTCAGAATCACGGGCCATCACCGCACTGGCAACAACAGTCCGCGCAGGCAAAACCAAAGCCGTGGTCACGATGTTGATGGGTTCATCCGGCTCTGGTAGCGCCAATGGGGTCGATGCGGAACCCGTCAGTGCCGGATTGACCGGCGGTTTAAAATCACCACCACCGCTTAGTTCAAAGAACACCCAGCCCATAAAAATGAAACTCAGAAAAACGAATTTATTCATGGTGCCCTTTCAAACCAACTAACAAAACAGACAATTGCGCGGCAATAGACCAACCGGACGCCATCAGCCATAGCGCATCTGACGATTCGGTTCATGGGAGAACTGGCAATTTTTTCCCCGTTTTTCTCTGACGTAAATTTTTGACGTCAACCGGCGGTAAATATCGTTGGTTTGCTTTACCCTCGCTGCGCGGCAGCGTATCACACCATCTATGACTGATTTGGTAGATGACCCCAAGATGAACCCTGAATCCGGACCCGGAGAGGTATCGGAACCGCTTCGCCGTGCCTTGGGTGATCGCTATCTGACCTATGCGTTATCGACCATTATGCATCGGGCCCTGCCGGATGCTCGTGACGGGTTAAAGCCGGTTCACCGGCGGATATTGTTCGCCATGAGCCGTTTACGATTATCGGCAACAGGCGGATTTCTGAAATCCGCCAAGATCAGCGGCGATACCATGGGGGATTTTCACCCACATGGGGACGCCGCGATTTATGATGCGATGGCGCGGCTAGCACAGGATTTCAACGTCCGCTATCCGCTGGTCGACGGTCAGGGTAATTTCGGCAATATCGACGGCGATAACCCAGCTGCGGCTCGCTATACCGAGGCCCGCATGACCATCGTCGCCGAGGCGATGCTCGACGGACTCGACGAAGATGTCGTTGACTATCGCCCAAACTATGACGGCCGACTGAGCGAACCGGTGGTGTTGCCCGCGCAATTCCCAAACCTGCTGGCCAACGGATCATCCGGCATCGCCGTCGGCATGGCGACCAACATCCCGCCCCATAACATTGCCGAGTTGTGTGACGCCTGCCTGCATCTGATCAAAATCCCGGATGCACGCGATGACACGCTCTTAAATTTCGTTCCCGGCCCGGACTTTCCCACCGGCGGCGTAATCGTTGAACCACCCGAAAGTATCGCCCAAACCTATCGCACCGGGCGCGGTTCGATCCGGTTGCGTTGCAAATACGAAATCGAAGACCTGGGGCGTGGCCAGTGGCAAATCATTGTAACCGAAATCCCCTATCAAGTGCAGAAATCCCGGCTGATCGAAAAGCTGGCCGAGATCATTCACCTGAAAAAGGTACCGATTTTTGGCGATGTGCGCGACGAGAGCGCCGATGACGTGCGTCTGGTCATTGAACCGCGGTCTAAAAATGTCGACCCGGATGTGCTGATGAGCATGCTGTACCGCAATTCGGACCTCGAAGTGCGGTTTTCGATGAATATGAACGTGCTGATTGACGGGGTAACGCCCAAAGTCTGTAGCATGAAAGAGGTGTTGCGCGCCTTTCTGGACCACCGCCAAGAGGTGCTTCAGCGCCGCTCGCGCCATCGTATGGGCAAAATTGACCACCGGCTTGAGGTGCTCGAGGGCTTTATCGTTGCGTTCCTCAACCTTGACCGGCTGATCGACATCATCCGCTATGACGACAATCCCAAAGCGGCGCTGATGCGCGAGGATTGGGCCGCAGGCCATGTGCGCGCCACGTCCGATGCGGATTATGTATCGCCCGCGTTGGATCTGCGGGACTCCCTTAGCGAAGTGCAGGTTGATGCGATCCTGAACATGCGTTTGCGGTCATTGCGGCGGCTGGAAGAGCTGGAATTGCTGAGCGAGCAGGCGGCATTGATGAAAGAGCGCGCCGGCCTCGAAGACCTGCTCGACGATGCCACGTTACAATGGAACAGCATCGCGGCACAGTTGCGGGAAACCCGACAGGCCTTTGGCAAAGACTATGCAGGCGGCGCGCGGCGCACCCTGTTTGCCGAGGCAGGAACAATCGAGGATGTGCCCCTTGAGGCGATGATTGAGCGCGAACCAATCACCGTTGTCTGCTCAACGATGGGTTGGATTCGGGCGATGACCGGACATATCGACCTAGGCCGCGAATTGAAATTCAAAGACGGCGATGCGGCGCGGTTTACTTTCCACGCGGAAACCACCGACCGGTTGCTGGTATTTGGCAGCAACGGGCGGTTTTATACCCTGTCCGCCGCCAACCTACCGGGCGGGCGCGGTATGGGCGAACCATTGCGATTGATCGTTGATCTGCCAAACGACGTGCAGATCGTTGATCTGTTCATCCACAAACCGGGCCGCAAATTGTTGGTTGCTTCAACGGCCGGCGACGGGTTCATCGTGCCCGAAGACGAGGTTTTGGCGCACACTCGCACCGGGCGGCAGGTGCTGAACGTCAAAGGCGACGTACACGCCTATACCTGTGTGCCATTGGCTGGGGATCACATTGCTGTGGTCTCGGAGAATGGCAAGTTTCTGGTGTTTCCAACGTCGGAACTGCCGGAACTGGGCCGCGGCAAAGGCGTGCGCATTCAGAAATACAACATGGCGCGCGGCAAACAGGGCACGCTGGAACTGGACGGCGGATTGTCCGACATCACCACGTTTGAGTGGTCCGAAGGCCTAAGCTGGTCGATGGGCGGCGGCAAAACCCGCCATGAGCCGGACCTGTCGGAATGGCTGGGCAAACGCGCCAGTATTGGCAAACGCCCGCCTTACGGGTTCCCGAAATCCTATCGTTTCACCTAAACCGCGCTTAGCGACCGACGGGCCTGTTGCGAAAAACCCCACACGATATGGAACAAACCCGCCGAAACGATATATGCAACGTTTGCACCACAGCACTGTGTGCTTTATTGCCGCGAGAAAGAAGTAAATGAGAGACATCATGACCCGACTTTTTGCTGTTTTGACCAGCCTTGTACTCCTTGTTGGATGTGGTGGACCTGGCGCTATTGACCGGCTACCGCCGCCTCTTGGTGATTTCAAACTGGGGCACAACATTGTTGTTACCAAGAAAATGCAAAAGGGCCCGGTTTCACGGGA
This sequence comes from Granulosicoccus sp., assembly GCA_047623555.1. Taxonomy (GTDB): domain Bacteria; phylum Pseudomonadota; class Alphaproteobacteria; order Rhodobacterales; family Rhodobacteraceae; genus NORP181. The sequence continues at coordinate 17,838 of JBLHMP010000054.1, read as the reverse complement.
GGCCTCGCAAGAGGAATGGAAATCAACGCTGACAGCTGCAATTGCGGACCGTTTTGGCCGATATGATGGCGAAGGCCTCTATCATCTGGGGATCAGCGTCGAAGGCTATATGCTGGCACCAAAAGGTGTGCCGCTGATTTATACGCCAAAATCCGCGCTAATCCTGAACGTCACCGTCTGGGAGGATTCCAAAGCCCGAAAGCTGAACGAAAGCCCCTATCAGATGACCATATTTGAATCCACGAACGAAGATTCGTTGTTCATTGGGTCAGGCTGGGGGCGCGACAAAGACGAACAATTGGTTGGCCTGTCATTCAATGCAACGCGCGCATTAGAGGCCTGGTTGGTTGAGCAACACGAAGAACTGGGCTGGTTTACAGCTGATGCCCAAGTTGCGCCAAAGGGCCATTTCAAATCAGAACGGGCCCCAGTTGGCGGCGATACCTGATTTAGCAAACGGCGTTAGCTATCAACAAGGCGTCCGATTGCCCGGTCGCTTGCATCTGTCACGTCGTTTAGCGCTTGCTCAAGCTTAAGGCGCAGCACTTCGGTCTGCGCATCGGTTATTTTACGCGGCACGGTTTCGCTCCATTCGCGGCACATCAACACGCCTTTGGTCCAGGGGGCTGGCAACATCATCTTGTCCCAGGTCGGAAACTGAATGATCTTTCGCGCCGAGAATGACAGCGTAAACACCCGGCACCCCGACGCCCGCGCCCAGACCAACGGCACAGTCGATGCCACCCGCGCTGGGCCACTTGGGCCATCCGTCGCGATACCAATAGAATAGCCATCGCGGATTTTGCGCAGCACCACGCGCGACATGGTCACGCGACTGCCTTTTGCGGACATGGCCAGGGTTTCAAAGCCAAACCGAGCCTGCACCTGCCCCGCCATCCGCCCGGCCCGCGCCGCTGACGTCAGCGAACATATTTTGCCCTTTGAGGCATCAAACAAATACGGCGACATCAACAACCGCTGATGCCACAACGCCACAATAACCGGCTCACCGTTTGCCATGGCCTCGTCGAGCGGCTCAAATCCGGTGCGTTGCCATTTCGACGTGCGATAGGCAAAGCGGATATAGGCCGCAAACAGACCTTCGACAAAGCGGTTGAACGCTGCACTGTTGGCAATTTTGCGGCGCAGATTCAATCGCGGTATCCTTGTTCTAGGGCTTCTACATAGTCCATGCCGACGCAGGTGCAATTGGTTCCGGGCGTTTCAGACTGACCCTGTTGCCACACCATGGCCATTTGGATTCACCTTGGGGCAAAATTCCGCTTGAGTCCGCCCGCTGGCTGTCATACGACAACAATGGCCATAGGGGTATAGCTCAGTTGGTAGAGCGACGGTCTCCAAAACCGTAGGTCCACAGTTCGAGCCTGTGTACCCCTGCCAGTCCACCGACACTGCATAGCGCCATTGGGCTTTCCCTTTGGCAAATCTATGCTTTGTTGGCAGATTGGACTGTCTTTGCCCCTACTGCATGGAATCAAAGGGCCAGATGCAATTTTAGGTGCCCTTTGGCACATCCCAAACCTGCCCCGGTCGTAACGCCCGAAACGCATCCTCGGCAACATCGTGTTTGATCCGGGCCGCCGCCAGCGCCTCAAGCTGATCCTCGATCGATTCATTGGTGAGCTTGAACGTCCCCCAATGGTGACCCAGCGTATGCGTGGCACCGCAAATCTTGTGACATTGCACAGCCTCATCCGGGTTCTGATGCTGGTCCGACATAAAATCGCGCGGTTCATAGGCGCCAAACGGGATAAGCGCCAGGCGGAACCCCTGGTGTTTTTCGCGAACCGCCCTGAAATTGATCGCGTCATGAAACCCGGTATCGCCGATGTGATAGATTTTGCCGCTTGGCGTGGTGACAACAAACGCCGTCCACAGCGCATTGGTGCGATCAAACAGGCCTCGCGCACTCCAGTGGTGCGCCGGTTCAAAACTCACAGAGATATCAGCAGCAAGATCTACCACATCGCCCCAGTCACCAACCGTAATGCGGAAATCGGGATCGTGACGCCGTAAAATCGCATCATTGCCCAGTGGCGTGATGATCAGCGGATCATGTGCAGATTTCAACCGGGACAGCGTGCGCAAATCAAAATGGTCATAGTGATTATGCGACAACAAGACCACGTCGATGGGCGGCAGGTTTTCGAACGCAATTCCCGGCGCGTTGACCCGTTTTGGCCCGGCAAAGGCAAAGGGACTGGCGCGATCTGACCAAACCGGGTCGGTCAGAATGTTTAGGCCTTCGGTCTGCAACAGCATCGTCGCGTGGCCAACAAAACTGACCCGCAACGCGGCACCCTTGACGCGCTGTGGCGGATGATCTGTGGCGGTTGACGGAAAGCTCTTGGGCCATTTCTTGTTGCCGCCACCAAGAACCCATTTGAATACCTCAACAAGGTTTTTGGGTTTCTGACCTTCGGGATTGAAGAAATTGACACCATCGAAATGGTCGCTTTTGGGGCCCGTATAATAGGTATTTCGATCAAACACGCCGATAAAGTTCCTTTGAAAGCTTGCGACAGCAGGCCAGCAAAGTCAGAATAAACCAAGTGCCCTTGGATTAAATAGACCGCCGTGTGGCAACTTCAATAGCCGCTGCACATCGTGGCTAATCCACCGTGATGTCGTGAATAAAATAGTCCGGCCATGTGTCCCTGACAATACAAACGTCCAACCGTAAATGGTCTAAATGCTGCTCCATACGTTCAACCGCGAGCGTGGCATCGCCAACAGATAAGGCATCTACCACCGCTTCATGTTCCTGAACAATCATCTCCATACGCCCGGCCAAAGGCAGGGTCAGGCGGCGATAGCGGTCAACCTGAATCTTAACCTGCCGGATCAAATCCCAGACACCCGGATATTTCCCGACCTTGGCAAATTCCGCATGAAATTCCTCGTCGGCGCGGTGAAAGGATTCCATATCACCAGTCTCAGCAATGTCGCGCTGCTGTTGGATCAAGGTGTGAAAACCCATAATCTGGCTGGGTGTCGCCTGCACCACCCCAGCACGTACAGTCACCGCCTCTAACGCGCGGCGCACCACCAAGGCCTCGGTCAATGCAGACAGTGGGATCCGGGCGACAAAGGTGCCGGACTGGGGCACGACTTCGACCAGTTTTTCCTTGGTTAGACGCAAAACGGCCTCGCGGACGGGGGTGCGGCTTACTCCCATTCTTTCTGAAATAACGTTTTCGGATATCGCAGTTCCGGGCAACAACTCCATCGAGGCAATTGCGCGATGCATCTCGAGGTAAATAGCATTCGCGCGGGTTGTTGTTGCTAAATCCGAGAACCGGGCCGGTCCTTCTGGCGGGCGGCTTTGGGCGCGTTTTCGTCGGCTAGTGGTGTCTTGCACAGTTTTTTCTACAGGTTTTCCTGTCATTTATTGGCTCCTTATTGCTAGAACTTTCACCTCAAATCTAACAATTTTCGGAGCCATATGTCTAAAGTCTTTTGCAGTTGGTCAATATGCGGCTCTAACCGACCCGTTTCAATCGCCACGACACCGAGGCCCAGCCCACATTTTGGCGGTCCGAAGAACGCCGTAACCTATGCACGTACCGCGCGCGGTGGCGGTGGCAGTGACAAAACCAAGGCCAGACCCAAAACCGCTAGGATTAACAGACCCAAAAATACGTAAAAATAGCTGCCCGTAGTATCAAAGGTCAGCCCGGCCAGAACCGGCGCAATGGCCCCGCCGATCGTTCCAAAGAACAACACCGTGCCAAAGATCGCCCCATGCGCCCGCATGCCAAAATATTCGGCGATCGTTGGCGCCACCACGGTGAAAAACCCGCCATGGCCAAAGCCGTAAAATGCCACCACCACAAATAGCGGCAAATGTCCGGTTATATTCATCATCGCTGCGAGGCAGGCAATCAGGAACACAAAGCACACCGCATACGCGCTCTTACCGCCGATTCTGTCCACCAAGATGCCAATCGACAGCCGTCCCGCGATGCTTGCGCCACCAATCACAGACAACAGCGTCGCCGCCTTGGCCGGGGTCATGCCCAGATCCATACCATGCACCGCCAAATGAAGCGGCACCGTGCTCACCGAAGGAAAAAACAGCAGCTGAATAAGGCAGATGGTCCAGAAAACACGCGTTGTACGCGCCTGAACAAAGGTTTGCCCGGACGTGGCTATATCCGCCACCTGATCAGCAATACGTGGCGGGTTCTTCATCGAAAACGCCGCGATCAATAGGAAAGCAACGGCACACAGCCCCAAGACAATCACCGCAACACGCCAGCCAAAGCTAAGGATCAGCAATGCCGCTATTGGCGGCACCATCATTTGCCCGACAGCGGTGCCAACCTTGACCACACCGGTCATGATACCGCGACGCGCCTCAAACCAGCGCCCAATTGTGGACAGTGTGACAACGTCATGGGTGCTGAGGCCCAGGCCGATGAACACACCAAAGATCACAAACAAATGCCAGGGCTGCGAGACCTGCGAAATCAGCGCGAAACCAATGCCAAAAATCACCCCGGTGATTGCCAAAACCCGACGCGGCCCAAACCGGTCACTTAGGCGCCCGGCCCCCATGGCAAGAAAACCCATCGTCAGAAATGCCAGTGCCGAGCAACTCGACAACATGGTGCGGGACCAGCCGAATTCGTCCTCGAACACTTTGAAAAACAGACCGTAGGAAAACAGCAGTCCGATGATGGTGAATTGCGTCAGGCAGGCCCCAAAAACAACAACGTATCGCGAGTCTTTCAATTTCGTTCCAGTCATTCAAAACTATTCTGGGCGGCGCCTTAGGGCGTTGTCTGCAACATGTGTTCTATGAGGATCTGCACGCGCAATGCCTCGTTTGGCGTGGCCAAACGGCTGGGCTCTCCGGCCAGTAATTTCACAAATTCATCCAATTGCGCCTTTAGGCTGGTGGCCCGAGGGTCAGACATATCCGCAGCAACCCGAACATATGGCCCGCCATCCGACGTTGCCTCTTGCACAAATTCACTAATCCGGTGGCTGTTCACCGACCCCTTGATTGTCAGTTCTTGCCGGTCCGGTTGCGCGCCGCCAACGCTGGCCATGATCGTGACCGGTTGACCATCCGCAGTTTCCAACCGCGCCGCCAGATGTGTTTCACATTGCGTCGGATCATCCGGATAGGTTGGCCGTGACCAGACCACATGCAGCGGGCCAAGAACACGTTCAGCGAAAAACAGAAAATGCGAGATGACTTCGCGGGTCATACCACCCTCGTCCCGGAACCGAAGCCAATCTGCTGCCGCCTGCCACTGACGCGGCCAATTGGCATAGGTCACCACAATGTCGGCGCCCATCAGCGCGCCCATTTTACCGGTTGCAGCGGCCCGCGTAACGTTCGCCAAAGCATCGCCTGCCGCCTGCACAAAATTCACCGCTGCGGGCACACCAAATGCGTCCAACTGGCGAACCAGATCGCGGCTCGCATCCACATCAACGCCAAGAGGTTTCTCCAGAAACACCGCTTTGCCCGTTGATGCGGCCAGCAGAGCGTAGGTTTTGCGCGGCATCGGCGGGCAGGCCAAATAGACCAGATCAGCCGCCGCAATCGCCGCCTCGGCACTGTCCATAATCATGGCATTGGGCGCGATCAATTGCGCCTGCTGACAGGCGGCGGCGTCCGGGTCCCAGATGAAATCAGGCGCGAACTGGTCGTGCAACATCATATGTTCCAGCATCCGCCGACCCATAATTCCCAACCCGATGATTGCCGTTTTGATGGCCATGCGCTTCTCCTTTAACCCAGCTCTTCAAAGCCCTGATAAAACCGGTTCCATGTCGGCGATATCAGGATTTCATTCAGACAGACATGCGCCGGCATTTCCGCCACAAACCGCACAGTTTCAGCCAGATCATCAACCTGCAACATCCGCGCCATATCATGGTCCGCAGGCGGCACAGGCCGGGTTTTGAGGATATCTGTCGCCACTTCGCCCGGCATGATCACCGTAGAGCGGATGCCATTGCCACCCTCTTCGTCATTGATGGTTTCGCTAAGCGCCAGCACCGCGCGTTTGGTCGCATTATACCCGGCCCCGGTCAGCCGCGTGGCATAACGCCCGGCCCAGCTTGAGATCAGGATGATGGTGCCAGCCCCATTGTCGCGCATTCCCGGCAGCACGTTTTGCACCGCGTAGAAAACCCCGTTCAGATTGACATCAACCACAAGATTCCAGTCATCCACCGACAAATCGCGCAACGCCCGTTTCGGCACGTTCAGCCCGGCATTGGCCAGCAAAATGTCCACTGGCCCGATCTTATCCGCCGCCGCTGCAACGCTATCGGTATCCGCCACGTCCAGCATCATCGCCTCGGCCACGCCACCGTTTTCGGTGATAGCTTTGACAACCGCATCCAGCGGTTCGGCCCGGCGCCCGGACACAAATACCTCGGCCCCCGATTGCGCCAAAGCGATCGCCGCCCCGGCCCCAATACCCGTGCCGCCGCCAGTAACCCAAACGCGTTTGCCTGTCAGTTTCGTCATCGTTCAATACCTTTATGTTTGGGGGTCAACCGCCACAGGGCAGCCCACCGCATTCTCGATATCCTTGCCTGCCGCGAGCAATATATCCTCGCGGAAGCGACCCGCAATCAATTGCACGCCCATGGGCGTTGCCCCAATCGCATCGGTTGCCACCGACAACGCCGGAAGACCCAGTGTCGGCATCGCCCGCTGGGTCAACTGCGCCTCAAACACCGTTGCAAAATCAGCCGCCGATTTGACGTCCATCTGTTGCGGGAATGGCAACATGCCAGACACCGGGCACAGCAGAACCAGATATTTGGCTAGGAATGTCTCCCATTCGCGCACCAAACCGGCGCGGGCCTGCAATGCCTTCATCAGATCGTTAATATCTACGATCCCGGCATCTTTGGTCATCTGTTCATAGACAAAAACCGAATCCGCCTCGCCCTCATTGTCGACTGCACCTTTGGCCGCGAACTGCATCTCGGCCATCCACAGGGTCGCGTTGATGTCTGCGGCTGCGCGCATCGGTGGGCAGGCCACCTCATCAACGCTCCAGCCCGCCGCCTCCAGGGTTTTGGCCGCCGCCAGCAACGCCGCCTTGACCTCATCCGCCACCGGCATTCCGTCCGGCGCAATCGTCAACGCAACCCGTTTCTCAAACCCGCCCCGTTCAAGCGGCGACGGCGTGAACCAGGTGTCGTTGGGGTCCGGTGCGGCCATCGCCTGCAACGAAATGCGAATGTCGTCGATGCTGCGCGCAATCGGCCCGGACACAGCCATAATCTGCGCGCCGATATAGCGATCGCCACCCGTGGCATTAAACGCCGAAACCCGCCCAAGGCTCGGGCGCAACCCGTGCAAACCACAGGCATAGGCCGGATAGCGCACCGACCCGGCAATATCGGTGCCGTGGCCCATGGCGCAAATGCCCGCCGCCACTGCCGCTGCGGCACCCCCGGATGATCCGCCCGGTGTCAGAGCAGCATTGCGCGGGTTCAGCGTTTGACCGTGCAGGTCGTTATTGGTGAACCACCGCAGCGAAAACGCCGGCGTGTTCGTGCGCCCGACAATCACCGCCCCGGCGCGCCGCAGATTGGCCACCACCGGGTTATCCCCATCCGCGATCAGGTTTTGCTGCAACTTCAGCCCGTTGGTCGTGGCGTGGCCCTTTTGGTCGACATTCACCTTGGTCGTGATCGGCACTCCGCACAGCGGGCCGGGGTCAATGCCCTTGGCAATCTGGTCATCGACGCTTTGGGCCTCGGCCAGCGCCTCGTCCGGAAACTCCTGCACCACCGCATTGATCGCCGGATTAACCGCTGCCAACCGCGCCAGATGTGCCTGTGTCACATCAACGGCCGAGACGCGTTTTGAGCGCACAGCCGCTGCGATTTCAGATCCGGACCATTTCCATAATTCTGACATTGATACACCACCCTGATTTGTTGGTGCAGGTTGGCCGCAATCGCACCCAAGGATCAATCAGTATTTACAGTTTATCGGCAATGGTTTCGGGATTGGATGCGGCGTTTTTGGCTTTGCATCCACTGATCCAACGCCGCAACCTCATCCTTGGTCATTCGCAGGTCAAGTTTGCTACGCCGCCAAACGACATCCTCGGCACAGCGGGCAAATTCATGATCCATCAATCAGACAACTTCGCGCTCCTATAAAAGCGCTCCAAAATCCTGCCCCAACGCCGCGAGGGGCTGCGCCCCATCCAGAACATTACAGGCTTGCGTTCCATAGGCCCGCACCAGCCGACCCGCCCATGTGGCATCCTGAAACGGGTGATACGATGTTAAATGCGTTATCAGGCCGCCAACCCCATCCACCGGGAAATACCCGGACACGATATCCATCACGTCCTCGGCCAGTTTGCGATAGGTGGTGATTTTGCCGCCAAAGACATTCAGGATCGGCGCGCCCTCTGTATCCTCAAAGCTCAGTACATAATTCCGCGGCGCCGCCGAGGCACTGCTGGCCCCGTCATCATACAACGGCCACACCCCGGAATAGGTCCAAACGATGTCGTCCCGGCTGATATCCTCACGGAAATATTGATTGGCGAAATCCATTAGATATTGCGGCTCTTGCGGTGTGCATTCGGGCCTTGTCGATGGATCAGCGTGATCCGCATCTGTGGTCCCGATCAGGGTGAAATCGGTTTCATCCGGGATCGCAAATATGATCCGCTCATCTAAGCCCTGAAAGAAGTAACATTTATCATGGTCAAACAACCGCGAGTCACGCTGTGACTGCCGCGCACCAACCGCACGCCTTCGGTTGATGCCACGTGCACCTTTTGATCCAGAACCTCACCAACCCACGGACCCGCAGCATTGACGATCATCCGGGCGTGGACCTTATGCATCTCACGGGTTTGCAGATCCTTGAGCATCACAGACCAAAGCTCATCTTCGCGCTTGGCCGACACCAATTTGGTACCAATCTGAATATCCGCCCCCCGCGCCTGCGCATCCTGTGCATTCGACACCACGAACCGCGAATCCTCGCCAGCAATCAGAATACTAAAACGCCGTCTCAAACCGCGCCACAAGCGGGGCACCTTCGGCACTGCCGCGCAAATCCAGTGTCGATGTCCCCGGTTATCGTTGTCCCTGGTAAAATCTCGCGTCCGCCCAAAATATCGTACAAAAACAACCCAAACCGGATCATCCAGGCAGGTCTGCGCCCGCGCATCCACGGCATTACAATGCTTAGCAATTTGGACGCAGGCGTATCGGTCTCAAACCGCATGTTTTTGTGATAGGGTAGCCCAAACCGCATCAGCCACGAGATATGTAGCATTATCAGCAACAGTATTTCCCGTTCGGCCAAGGCGTGGCGCACCAGATTAATCTCAAAATACTCCAGATACCGCAGCCCGCCATGAAAAAGCTTGGTCAATGCCGATGACGTGCCCGAGGCCAGATCATTCATCTCAACCAGCCACACAGATAGCCCCCGGCCCACCGCATCACGGGCAATGCCACAGCCATTCACACCACCGTCAATGATTAGCAAATCGGTATCTATTTGGGTCTCGGATATAACATGCCTCAATGTTCGAATTTCGTCGATAAGTTGACCGAATCGAAGGCAAGGTCACCGTTGACGACCTCGCGCAACGCTTTGAAGTCACCGTCCAGACAATCCGCCACGATCTCGGCGACCTGGCCCAATCTGGCAGGCTCGAACGGGTGCATGGCGGCGCAATCCTGTCCTCTGGCAACATCAATATCGGCTATAAGGCCCGGCGCAGCCTGAACGAGGTCGCCAAACACAGCATACCCAACGGCGCCTCGGTGTTCCTGAATATCGGCACCAGAACCGAAGCCGTGGCAAGCGCATTGTTGAACCACCAGAACCTGTTGGTGGTCACCAACACCATGAATGTGGCGCAGATATTGGCGACCAAAGACACCTGTCAGGTCATCGTCACCGGCGGATCATTGCGCCGTTCCCATGGTGGGTTGGTCGGGCATCTCGCGTCGAGCACCATCCGCCAATTCAAATTCGATTTCGCAGTGATTGGCTGTTCGGCGCTGGACCTTGACGGCGACCTGTTTGATTTTGATTTCCAAGAGGTCGCTGTCTGAGATCGACACCATGTACACCGACCTGCCGCTTCCGGTGTCGTTGATGGAAAAATGCGAAGATTGGAAAACCGAAATCGTCGCCCCCGACCCGTAATTCCAATTTCCAGAAATATCCCCGCCGGAGGCATCAACTGCCAATTTTCCGGCACGGAAAAAGGCAGGCTAATAAGAGTGGTGGGTCGTCAGGCCCGCCTCAATCTAAATCCGAACCAGATGATTATCCCACTCAAGCGAATGCGCGACGGACATCGCCGCGCCTTCTCCGATCGCACATAACTGCCCAGTCCCCGAACTCACAACAAATCCATCGCCAAACCCGGTAATACCAGACGCATCCTTCGTTTTATCGCTGTCGGTGAATTCGCAGGTTCCGACATCAAACATCTGGACATTCCCGCCCCGTGGACAGGTCACAGCCATCATCGTGCCATTGCCGGAAAACGCGATACTGCCAACATAACCAAAGGCCTCACGGTGCACGTTCAGTGGTGCTCGCATTAACTGCACCGCTTCTCCACGCCGATGTAGCCCCACAAGCGCCGGAGACGATGCGCGATCTCGTTGCCATTGCATGCCAAAGGCAACCAGCCCGCCTGGCAAAACATCCAGGTGGCGGATGGAATTACTGTGCAGGTCTTCCGACAATTCCACTTGCTCCAATAGCGTGCCAGACAAATCCAGATAGCTCAGGTTCGGGCGCATGGTCGCCAGATTCAGCTTGGTCCGCCCGGTATCGGGATGGGTGTCGATACCGCCATTGGCCACCACCAGCACATCACTATCCCGCAGCAATCGAATTTCATGCGGCCCGATGCCACCGCTGGCAAACTCGTCAATCCGGCCATAGCCCTGCGTTGCGTCCCACACACCAATGCGGCCCTGCCCGGCCTCATAATCGTTTTCCGTGGTGAACAACGTCGTGCCATCGCTGGAAAATGCGCCGTGACCATAAAAATGCCGCCCCTCAGGGCAGGTCAGCCGCGCGGACTCTTGGCCATTGGCACAATTGATAATACTGGCAAACGTACCCGGACGCCGCGCAAAGGCAATCGCTTCGGCACGGACGGGATGTGCAGCCGCCGCATGGCCACGCCCCGGAATCGGAACCCGAAACCGGATCACGCCAGAGGCATCAATACCGCAAAGCACAAACTCGCCATCAGGCAATCGCGCCGCCGCCAGAAAGGATGGAGTGCCAACATCAGCCCAGGTGCAGACCGGCATCAGCCCCGAGGCTAATAGCCCCGCCAGAAAACCCCGACGATCAACCATGTTAGTCTCCGTCTAGCGCATTAAACCCGGCCGCGACGCCCAAGGTAGGGCCAAGATCACTGGCGGCAAGCTCCCGTATATAGTTAACGGTTTGTTGCAAAACTTCAACCCTCAATCTATCCTGGGTTGTGGAAGCACCCACAAAAACTGGATCCTCCAGCTGATTGGCTTTCTTCAGGCTTTTGTCAAATTCGAAGGCAAACCGCGCCGAAAGCTCTGGCGTCGGACCCGATAACAGCATCGCCAAGTCCCGCAACGCGGCCAAGGATATCACAACATTGTGCAAAGACCGGCCCGACCGCCACGCCTCGGCACGTTTCGGGCGGGGCCGTTCAAAACTGCCCATGGGGCGGCCCAGTCGGCTGTCTGCGGTGAACTGTAATCCGGAGGTCAGCGCCTTGAACAGCTCTTGTATTGCTTCGTCCTTGGTGCGGTAAATGCCGTCGGTTTTGCGCAACTCACTAGCATAAATATTGGTCCAATCGGCCAAAATTGCATCGGCAGTGGCCGCAATATCGGCGGCGATGATCTGCACCAATCGACAGCGATAGGCCGCGTCGCCCAAGGCGCTGATCCTTGGATCATACAGCAGAAACTCAAGCGCATAGAACCCGCGCGCGGCGATGGAAACTTTGCCAAATTCCGCTAGCGAATTCACAATTGCGTCTTGATCCTCGATCAGCGCCTGCAAACTACGCGGTGTGAAGCCACGCGTGTCCGGCCAGAACGCCAACGCAAAGGCGCGGTCGTTGGTTTCGCTGGGTCCAAACCGCAGATGGCTAACCGAAATCCACGCATCAAAGGCCCGATGCCAAGCCGCCCTAAGCTCATCTGAATCCGCCGAACAATTTGCATCCGCCGCCTGCTTAAGCCCCTGGGTTTCGGTCGCCAAATGGCTAAAACCAGTTAGGATATGATCGTTAATAACCGTATCGATCATGGCGGATTTGTCGTCGGCACTCGCTGACACCGGGCCCAACAGGATCAACACCAATAGCATTCGCAACATATCAAAGGCTCTCCAAAAACCGAATTAGCGCGTCACGGTCCGGGCGCGGCATGGCGATCACTGACTGCTTCATCGCCTCGGCCTCGCCGCCATGCCAAAGGATCGCCTCAAGCAGGCTGCGCGCACGGCCATCATGCAGGAAATAGCTGTGATTACTGACCAGTTCGGTCAGCCCAACACCCCAAAGCGGGGGCGTGCGCCATTCATATCCCGTGGCGCGGGCTTCGGGGCGGCCATCGGCCAATCCTTCGCCCATGTCGTGCAACAGAAAATCACTGTAAGGCCAGATCAACTGAAAACTTTGTTCATCCTGATCCTTAAGCCGATGGGTCACATAAGACGGCGTATGGCACGACGTGCAGCCGGTTTCATAAAACACCTTTTTGCCGTGCAAAACCTCTGCGTCCCCGACACCCCGGCGCGCCGGAACACCAAGATTGCGGCTATAGAACGTCACCAGATCAAGGCCGACCATATCAATCTCTTCGATCCGGTCATCGCCGTCACCATGCGGCGCGGCGCGGCATTTGGCCTGTGTTTCCGTACACTCGCCCCAACCGCCGGGGAACAGCGGGTTCGAGATGCCGATGTCGCCGGCAAACGCACCTGCCGATTGTTGGCGTACCGTGGGGGCGCCGGCCTTTAGGCCAAAACGGCCCAGCATGGGTTGCTCAAACTCGACCGACCAGACGATATTTGGCCGCCCGGAAATCCCGTCGCCATCCACGTCATCCGGATCGGCGCTGGCCAGAATATCCCCGGCTCGAATGGCTTCGATCAGGCCCAACCCGATCATCTGCGGCGCAATGCGTGGTGACAACATTGCCTCCGGGTGCAGCGGGCCATAGCCCAGATCAGCCGCCGTATAGGTCGGCGCCCGCAGATGGGTGACTTGGCCGTCAGACAGTTCGACTTCGATCTCTTCATAGTCGATCTGCATACGGTATTCGGCACCGTGCCCGGCAATTCCAAAATCCTGCATCTGGCTGCCATAGGTCGGATCAGGCCGGGTGGCGATATAGTCCTCAATCTCGGCAATTCCGTCCGCAGCATCGCCCGGAATGGATATGCGCAGGAACATCGATACGGCGGAATCATCTGCCGTTTCAGGGGGATGGCCGCGCCCGTCTTTTAAATGGCAGCGCTGACAAGACCGCGCATTATAGACCGGACCAAGGCCATCCGAGGCCAGTGTGGAGGACGGCGACGACACCCATAATTTGCGGAACAATCCATTGCCGACCTTGAAATTCAGCTCGCCTTCGAACGAGATATTGCCGGAAGGCTGTGAAAATGCATCGGCATTGCTACGCGCCCGAACCGTCGCGGCCCCAGCCGAATTTTCCTCAAAAGCGCCCGGTTTGCTGAAATCGGTGGTGAGGGCCGTCGCCGCCGCAACCCGGCCAGCTTCGGCATCGGTACGCGGCAGGATATTGAGGTGGGGTTCGTCGATTGGACCGGCCAGAACCGCGGTTCCGGCCACTCCAAAAGCAACGACAAAGCTAGTCAGCTTCATCCATTTTTGACGCGTTAAGCTGTGCATAATTTTCTGGTCCGATATTGCCGAGCAGATCAAGCTGGGTTTCGAGGAAATCAACATGTCCTTCCTCATCCGTCAACAACGCTTCAAAGATATTCTTAGTGACATAATCGCCCACTTCTTCGCAGTATTTCCGTGCTTCTTTGTTGGCCACAACAGTCTCGCGCTCAGCCGCCAGATCGCTTTCCAGCGTTTCTTTTAGAGTTTCACCAATGCGCAGCGGATTAAGCTTGCAGGTTCAGATGGCCGCCCAGCATCAAAATCCGGCCAATCAGCCTATCCGCATGCAGCATCTCTTCGATGCTTTCCTCGCGGCTTTTCTTGGCCATGTGGCCAAGGCCTCAGTCTTCCTGCAAATGGTAATGCAACCAGTACTGGCTGACCGCCGTCAGTTCGCTGCGCAGCGCCGCATTAAGGTGTTCAATAACTTTTGGATCGCTTTTCATGGCATCTGATGTCCTGTGTTGCTTGGACCCGTAGGTTTCGAAGGTGCATGGGTACTTTTAGATTAGCGTTTTGCCGCAATGTGGACAGGAACAACGGCATACATCCACCACAATCAACAGATTTTCCCAAGGGCGCGATACACTTTACCGGGTGTGATGATGGTTTGGCAGTCAGATGCGCGCATCCAGTCAATCGCCGCATTGATGTCGCGATCCGAGATATTCTGGCAATGGCAAACAATCATGAAATCGAACCTTGTCGCGTTTGTCTCAGCGCCAATTTTGGCCGCGCTGTTTATTCCTTACTATTATAGTCTGAAATAAAACCCGTGACCAGATGATTCTTGGTCACGGGCCTTTTGGTCAGATCGCTGGTGGAACGAAAACTTCGCCGGTGTCGAACGTTTCGCCGGAATTGCCGAAACTAAAGACGGCGTTGATACCCAGGACCGTATCCTTGGTGCCTGCGTCATCAACACGGGCAAGGCCAGCACCTAGGGTAATGCTGTCATTGAACTCATACTCAGCACCGACCGAAACCGATTTGGTTTTCCCGGCAGACGTCACGTCGCGGTAGGCGTAGGTGCCTGACAACGTCAGTTCGCCGATTGAGTAGAATGCGTTTAGCGTCGCATAGGTCGCGTCATCCGCCGACCCGCCAAAGCCGTCAAAGGACGCAACTTCGGCAACAACATTGAAATCATTGCTAAAGGTATAGCCGAAACCTGCAACATAACCGGTTTCATCAGATGCATCGCCGATGCCAGCCGTCAGATGCCGCACACCAACGAGGGCATAGGAATTATCCCATTCCTTCATCCACTGCAGGCTGACATTGTTCAGCTCACCAGTATTGCCCGCCCCGCCTGCAGCCGTGGTGTTTTGACCACGCTTATGGCCACCGGATTTGCTAAGAGCAGAGTTATCCGCAAAAAAGACGCCAAGCGACAGCACGCCGCCTTCGCCCATATCCAGATCGGCCAGACCACCCAGCTGTTCAACAAGCTGATAATCCTCAGCTATACCACCGCTGAAAAATCCGGCGGCTGTATCCCAAACCGTACCAAAGGACGGCTCAATCTTACCAACGGCAAGGGTAACGTTATCGCCAATCGCAAAAGATAGCCCCAAGACACGGACGTAGGCGCCCATATCCTCAAAGGCACGATTTGCAGCCGGATCTGTTAGCGATTCCAGTGTCAAACCGCCAAACACAGAAACGCTGTCACTGAACGCGTATTCGCCATCGAGATAGAACGTGAGATAGGTGTCGGTAATCTTGTTGCCGCTCACATTTGAGCTGACACTAGATTCATTGCCCAGCTCGATCTCACCTTCCCATAGAAAGCCCGAAGCGTCCTGCGCAACAACATGTGTTGCCGCCAGCAGAATCGGAACGCTGCTGGCAAGCACCGTAGTCCATAGTCGTGTCATTCTTTTCAACCTTAGTTTGATGAAAAGCGTGGCTGGCGGCGATGCTTGCTTGGCTTTTTAGATATTTAGGTGTGCAGCTGTCCGTTTATTGGAAAACTGCCGCGGGTTTATCAAGGCTGTCAGAGCCTTCAAATTCGATCGAATCAAGGCCCAGCAACGCCACAACGCGTTCAAAGGATTTTGTTTGATCGACGAGTCCATTCACGCCACCCATGATCAAATTTTCGCCCGCTTCGTTGCCGCGTTCAAGCATTTGATCATAGCTAAAACCGGCCTCGGCGGTGGTTTTGATCCGCGCCAATGCCATCATGGTCGTGGACAGTTTCGCCTTCATTTCGGCATCCAGCGCCGGGTCTTGCGCGGTCACCAGATCCGACAGCGACGCACCCCCGACAATTGAACCATCGATGCGCACATATTCGCCAAGATAGGCGTTCTGTACACCCAAACCGTCGAAATAATGGCTGTTATGCGTGTTGTCTGAGAAACAATCATGCTCTTCTTCGGGATCGTTCAGCATCAGGCCCAAACGCATCCGTTCACCCGCCTGTTCGCCATAGGAAAGCGACCCCATGCCGGTCAAAATCGCGGCCAGACCAACGTCGATATTGCTCATGACTTCGCCGCGCGCGGCACCATCAATGGCCCATTGTGCCGCCATCCATTCCAGGTCGCTGACCAGCAGATCAGTGGCCGCCGTCAGATAGGCACCACGACGATCGCAATTGTCGTTGGTGCAATCACCAGCCATCGCATAGTCGGTCCAGGACCGATCACCGGCGCCGTGGTTATGACCGTTCAGATCCTGACCCCAAAGCAGAAATTCGATGGCGTGATAGCCGGTGGCCACGTTGGATTCGATGCCATCTGCCTCGTGCAACGTTTCTGCCAGCAGCTTTGGCGTGATATCACCCGCGTCAATGGTTTTGCCCGACAGCCTAAAGCTGGGGTTGGCGACAACGTTCAGAACCGCATGTTCGTTTTCGTCCGACGGCCCACCATAGGCGGCGTCAACATAGTCGATCAATCCTTCGTCTAGTGGCCAGGCGTTCACTTTGCCCTCCCAATCGTCAACGATGGCATTGCCGAAACGATACACTTCGGTCTGCTGATAGGGTCCGCGCGACGCGAGCCATGCCGCGCGCGCGTTCTGCAACGCCTTGGCCGAGGGATCAGCAACAAGAGCGTTAACAGCCGTTTGCAAACGCTGAACAGTGGTCAGCGCATCGCCATAATTGGCGGCGGCAATATCGGCATAATTGGCCACAACAGCGGCCTTATCCTGAGCCATAGCTGACGTGCCCGTGCTTAGGGCCAGACACAGGCCCAAAGCGGTTGTGGCGAGGATCGCAGATTTCATTAAAATCGTCCTTTCAGTGGGTATTATTAGTGATAGGTTTGGTTTGCCCGCGCGTCCCAATCGGCGACCCGGGCCGTACTTTGGCCTGTATTTTGAGCCCTGCGCAGGGTCATTCGTTTCAACGCCAATCCAACCGATTGCGCCAACCCAACAAGGCTGGGGGCCATGTCGGCACGCACAAGAATGGTAGCGATCAGCATTGCGTCCTCGTGCTCGCCTTCGGTGGCGGCCGCAACGAAATTGGCAAAACAGGATTCATCAGCGCCCAGACATTTGCAGGTCACCTGATGGCGCATCAAAGGACGTCGACCATAGCTGACGCAAAGACCGCACAGCTGTTCGAGCGATTTCAACGCCTCGCGGCCCTGATCGACCCCCAAAACGCGGGTGAAATCATCCCAAACAACGGCTTGCGATTCTGGCCCGTCACACCAAAGACGCAGGTACAACACCGCACCTGCCTCGATCGGGTCCAACTCGGCGACGTAACCAACTGGCGCGCCGCCGCGATGGGGTTTGGGCTGGTTCATTTGGTCAATATCAATTTGCCAGCGCGGGTAATCCGCAGCGTATAAAGCTGGTCCTGCAATTTGATGTTGGCCAGATAGCCGCCATTGGTCAGTTCGTTGGCGTCATGTACTGGGATTTGGTCATAGCCGATGTGTGGCAATTC
>JBLHMP010000053.1:0-28396 GCA_047623555.1 Granulosicoccus sp. | reverse complement strand
ACAATGGCTATGGACATACAACAATGACCGTTCCAACATGGGCATCGGCGGCGTCACACCCGCTATGAAAATGAACCAATACAAAATGGCCGCGTAGTTCTAGTTTTAAACCGCCCCACAAATGGGGGATTACCACGTGACCGAGCCATTTACCCCCGAAGGTGGCGCATACGGAATGCGGCGCTCGCATGCCCATTGATCCGACCCTTTTAACCCTGACGCAATGGTTTTCGCCCGCCTACCCGGTTGGTGCGTTCAGCAATTGGCACGGTCTGGAATGGACGGTTGAGGTTGGCGACGTGGCGGATGCCGATGGGCTTCAACACTGGTTAAGCGATGTTTTGACCTACGGCGCCGGGCGCAATGATGCGATCCTGCTGGCCTGTGCCTATCGCTGTGAAACCCCATCAAACCGGCAAAACATCGACGATCTGGCCTGTGCGCTTACCCCCTCCAAAGAGCGTCTGATGGAAACCCAACTTTAAGGTCAGGCCTTTGCGCGCACAACTTTGGCCATCTGGGCGGCGGACCTGCCCAACCTGACCTATCCGGTTGCCGTGGGTGCCGGCGCGCGGCTGCTGAACCTGCCGCTGGCGCAAACCCTGGCGTTGTATCAGCAGGCATTTGCCGGCAATTTTCCATCGGCCGCGATGCGATTGGTGCCTTTTGGCCAAACCGACGGCCAAACCAAGGGCCAGACCGTATTGACCGCGATGGCACCGTTTTGTGCGGACATCGCCGATGCGGCGCAATCTCAGACGATCGACGATCTGGCGGCTATTGCACAAATGAACGCCAAATTTCCCGATCTGGATGTGGTGCTGATCGAAAGCGGCGGTGACAATCTGTCGGTGACGTTCAGCCCGGAACTGGCGGATGTGACGCTCAACGTCATCGACGTTGCCGCAGGCGAGGAAATTACACGCAAAGGCGGGCCGCCGATCACCAAATCTGATCTGTTGATTATCAACAGAACCGATCTGGCACCCTATGTCGGCGCCTCGCTTGAGGTTATGGAGCGCGATGCCAAACAGATGCGAAAGGCGTTGTCGTTTGTGTTTTCCTCTCTCAAATCGGGTGGCAACGTTGATGTGATTGTCGATCATATCCTCAGGCTCGGAGGTCTGAGCCGACCCTAATCCGGGCCTAATCCGGGCGTGACTTACCCCCAATGTCGTGACCGCGCGCCAAGTGTCGCAATATTGATAGAATCACCTCCTACACGTCGCCATGTTCAGCGACGAGCCATCACATTCTCAGGCTTACGCGAACAGGTACGGGTAGGAGATTCCCCATATGAAAAACACAATATTCACAGCCCCCGGCACGTTCCGGCGCGGCAATCTGCATACCCATTCAACACGGTCAGATGGTGTGCTTGATCCGGGTGAGGTTTGCCGACGGTACAAGGCCGAAGGCTATGATTTCATCGCGCTGACAGACCACTTTATTGGTATGTTTGATTATCCGATCACGGACACAACGCCGTATCGCGACGAAAGTTTTACCACCATTCTGGGCGCAGAGATTCATTCGGGCGCTATGGAAAACGGTGGCCTCTGGCACATTTTGGCCGTTGGCCTGCCGACCGATTTCGCACCGTCCAATTCGCCGGGTTTCAATCCTATTGAGGATCAGGAAACCGGCCCCGAACTGGCCGCACGGGCGCGCGCGGCTGGCGCTTATGTCGCCATCGCGCACCCGGATTGGTCATGCCTGACCGAAAACGATGCCGGTAGTCTTGACGCTGCCCACGGCGTTGAAGTCTATAACCACAGTTGCGCCGTTGAAACCGACCGACCGCGCGGGTTCGCCACGCTGGACAAACTGCTGAACGAAGGACGTCGATTGACCCTGTGTGCAACTGATGATGCCCATTTTTCGGGACCGGATCATTTTGGCGGCTGGGTCATGGTCAAAGCCGAGACAAATGAACCCGACGCCTTGCTGGCAGCCCTGAAGGCTGGACATCACTATGCCTCGCAGGGGCCAGAAATTCACGATGTCATCTGGGAAGACAACCATGTCACCGTGCTTTCCAGTGCTGTTGCGAATGTGAGCGTTGTTGGCAACGCGCCGGGTGGGTCCCATGTGCATGGTGAAAGCATGACCAAGACACGAGTGAATATCGACAGGCTGGCCGATTCACCCTGGATGCGGGTTTCGGTGATGGATCAGGCGGGCAAACACGCCTGGCTGAACCCGGTCTGGCGGGACTAAAGCGGTCCACGTTGGATCAAAACAGGATGCAAGGGAAACGCCCGCACTACCTATATCTTGTGTGCGTTTCGCGTTCAATTTGACCCAAATTGAACGCGAAACGCTTTGGGCAAAAACTTGCGGCTTTGAAAGGCAGTGAATTGCCAACGCACTAAGTGTAATTTCGTCATTGCGCGTATTCTGTAAGGCCAACAAATTTCTTGTTTTGCATGACTGCACTGCTGCGGCTACGATCCATTGGGCTGCAATCAGAGAATCGCCAGCCTAATAGATCGGACCTAAAATATGTCGACAGACACGCCAAGCGAAAGCCCCAGTGACAACAGTCGCTCGCTGTTAAGCCGAAATTCAAAAATCACCGGCGATCTTGAATTCCCCGGACAGGTCGAAGTCTTGGGGCGGATTGACGGTCAGATCAAAGCCGATTCAGCATTGATTGGCGAAAAAGGCGAGGTCGAAGGCAGCATCAAAGCCCAGACCATTGTCATCAAAGGCCGGGTCAATGGCGACATCATCGGCAAATCCGTTACTCTACACACAGGATCGCAGGTAAACGGCGAAATCACCTATCACGAACTTGTCGTCGAAGCCGGGGCCAGAGTTGACGGCGGCATCCATCGCGCCAAAGATTAAAGGCAACGGGATCGGCGCGCAACAACTGCCAATTTTCCGGCACGGAAAAAGGCAGGCTAATCGCGTGATGGGCCGTTTGGCCCGTCTCAATTTTACAGCAGTTTTTAGATTGAAACATTGGCAAAGAAGCGTGGGTTTTCACCCACCCTACGCCTTACCCGATCGCCGCGGCTTTCACATCATCGTCGATAAACGGTACGTATTGCGCAAAATTTTCCGCAAACATCGCCACCAGTTTCGCCGCCTGTGCGTCATAGGCTTCGGCGTTGTCCCAGGTCCGGCGTGGGTCCAGCAAGATGTCAGCGACACCCGGCACCGCGACTGGCACCTCAAAGCCAAAGTTCGGGTCTTTGCGGAACTCAGCCTCGGCCAATGATCCCTCAAGTGCCGCCGTCAGCAATGCCCGCGTCGCACGGATTGGCATACGCGACCCCGTGCCGTAAGCGCCCCCGGTCCAGCCGGTATTCACCAACCAGCACGTCGCGCCATGCCGTGCGATTTTCTCGCGCAGCAGATTGCCATAGACCTCAGGACGGCGCGGCATGAACGGCGCACCAAAGCAGGTTGAGAATGTCGGCTCGGGCTCGGTCACGCCACGTTCAGTTCCAGCAACCTTTGAGGTGAATCCGCTGAGGAAATGATACATAGCCTGTGCAGGCGTTAACCGCGCAATCGGAGGCAGCACGCCAAAGGCATCACAGGTCAGCATGATGATGTTCTTGGGATGTCCACCCTGTGCCGTTTCGGATGCGTTGGCGATATAGTCCATCGGATAGGCACAGCGCATGTTCGCCGTCAGGCTGTCATCTTCGAAATCCAATTCAAAGGTGTCCGGGTCAAACACCATGTTCTCGATCACAGTCGCGAATTTCTTGGTGGTTGCGTAAATCTCAGGTTCGGCCTCGGCCGACAGCGAAATGGTTTTCGCGTAGCAGCCGCCTTCGAAGTTAAATGTGCCATTGTCAGACCAGCCATGTTCATCATCGCCGATCAACGTGCGCGCCGGATCGGCCGACAACGTAGTTTTGCCAGTTCCCGAAAGACCAAAGAACACGGCTGTGTCCACTGGATTGCCATTGGCATGGTTGGCCGAGCAATGCATCGGCATGATGCCTTTTTCGGGGAGCAGATAGTTCAACAACGTAAACACCGACTTTTTGTTTTCGCCGGCATATTCACTGCCGCCGATCAAGATCAGCTTGCGATCAAAATTCATCGCAATCACAGTTTCAGACCGGCAATCGTGTTTTGCAGGATCAGCGGAAAAACTTGGACAGTTGATAACTGTAAAACCAGCGACAAAATCTTCTAACGCATCACGCTCGGGGCGGCGCAGCATGTGGCGAATGAACAATCCGTGCCACGCCAGTTCCGTCACCATGCGCACATTGATCGAATGGGCCGGATCCGCCCCCCCAATCAAATCCTGCACAAAATAGTCACGTCCCTTCATGTGCTCGATCATATCGTTGTAAAGGACATCAAACCCTTCGGGCGACATTTCGGCGTTGTTTTCCCACCAGATGGTATCTGCCACCGAGTCCGTCATGACCACATGTTTGTCTTTTGGTGACCGTCCGGTGAATTTCCCGGTGGTCACCAACAAGGTTCCGCCTTTGCCAAGAGTACCCTCTCCGCGAACCAACGCCTGCTGCATCAATGCGGGCTCCAAAAGATTGTAATAGACATTTCCCAGACCATTGATCCCTTGATCGCTCAGCTGGAATTGCGGGTTTACCCGTCCTGATGTCATAATACTGTTCTCCTGTAATGGCGACACACCGGGCGTTTTGCCGAAATATCAACCTGTTGAGGCGGTCTTAGCATGTCGCTTTGTCCAGAGAACAGGGTGCTTTGGCGCAGTTAGCGCAATCACGGCGATGTTTAGCGCAACCATGAAACGTGCGGCGCGCCCAAGAAACAAAATTTGGCCGAAGTTCAGGCAATCCTAACGTATTTTTGTCTCAATTGCGGGGAATTGATACAGCGATTCGCGGTTGGGGATTGATTCGAACCCCCAAAACAGCAATGAGTGAAAGAAAAAACAAGTCAATCGAGCATTATAGGGGCTACGCGTATGTCAAGAATAGCATTGGTAGATGACGACAGGAATATCCTGATGTCAGTTTCCATGACTCTTGAAGCCGAAGGTTTCGAGGTCGAAACGTATCACGATGGACAGGTCGCACTGGACGCGTTCAACAAGAAATTACCGGATATGGCAGTGTTGGATATAAAAATGCCGCGCATGGATGGAATGGATTTGTTGCAGCGCTTGCGGCAGAAAACCCAAATGCCTATCATTTTCCTTACCTCCAAAGACGACGAAATTGATGAGGTTCTGGGCCTCAGAATGGGCGCGGATGACTATGTAAAGAAACCGTTTTCACAACGGCTTTTGGTCGAACGCATCCGGGCTTTGTTGCGTCGTCAGGAAGCCATAGAAAGCGACGCAGTCGGAGCCGGGCCAGAGGCCAAAGTGATGGAGCGCGGCAATCTGCGCATGGATTCATTACGCCACTCGGTCAGCTGGAAGGGCAATGATGTGTCCCTTACGGTCACTGAATTCTTGTTGTTGCAGGCTTTGGCCCAACGCCCTGGTTTCGTCAAAAGCCGGGATCAGTTGATGGACGTCGCCTATGATGATCAGGTTTATGTGGATGACCGCACCATCGATAGCCACATTAAACGTTTGCGCAAGAAAATGCGCAGCGCTGACAATGATTTTTCGGCAATTGAGACGCTGTACGGTATCGGTTACAGATACAACGAAGACTAATTGCCCCAAGAGCGGGTTTTGGTGAAGGGATTTTCGTGCGCGACACTGGCCAAACTGATTCACAGCGCAACGGTGATGTTGTATTGGGCGACGATTGGGTCGCCCCTGACAGCACTGTCGCTGGCGAACTGACCGCCAAGCGGGCGCGGCGTGGATATTTGTCTCTCAAAACCTCACCGTTGACGCGTAAAATAATCATATTCAACTTGATTGCGCTGAATATTCTGGTTTTGGGCCTGCTGTACCTGAACGCATCCCGCGAAAGTTTGGTACTGCAGCGGGCAACCGCTTTGGTCAGCGAAACCGAACTGATCGCAGATGTGTTTGAGGCACAGTTGCCAAATGGTAGCCCGGTAAACTTTGCGGCCGGTGACGGCGTCGATGTCGTGGGTACACTGGCGAATCTGAGCCTGCGTGACGGTGTCGAAGTCTTTGTATATGATGCCTCGCAAGACCTCGTTGGCCAAATAAAGGGTACAGGTCAAAACCCGACACTGACGGCTTTGAACTCAAATAAGGGCGGTCGGACGATTATCCTTGATGGGCTAAGCGCAATCTGGCGTGGGGCATCATCCTTGTTCTCGCCTTCGAAATCCGAACGAACATATCCCCCACTAGAAGAGCAGCTTCGCGCGCATGTTCCCGATATCCTTGCCGGTGGTACCAAGGTAGAAACCGGGCTTGATACAGCGGGCGGCACTGTCTTTTCCGCAGCCTCGCCAGTGATGCACCAAGGCGTTACCGTTGCCGTTGTTGTCGCCGCAACCCCATCCGGGGAAATCGACGCATTGGTCCGGAGCGAGAACGAACGGGTTTTGCAGATGTTTATCATAGCAATTCTGGTTTCGATCGGCCTAAGCCTTGTTCTGGCCTCGACCATTGCCAACCCGTTGGCCGATCTGGCCGAAGCCGCCGAACTTGGCCGTGACCGTAACGCCCGCCGGGTCAATCCTGGGCGTATCCGCATCCCTGACTTGACTGCCCGGCCAGACGAAATTGGCCGCCTGTCACGTGCCCTGCGTGGCATGGTTGCAGCGCTTTATAATAGGATTGATGGCAATGAACAGTTTGCCGCCGATGTAGCCCACGAGATCAAGAACCCGCTGGCCAGCCTACGGTCGGCTGTCAGCACACTGCGAATGATCAAACGCGAAGATCAGCGGACCCAGTTGCTAGACGTGATAGAACATGATGTACGCCGTCTGGACCGGTTGGTCAGCGATATTTCGAACGCCTCGCGACTGGACAGCGAGCTGGTCAAAGAAGAAGAAATAGAATTCGATTTGCTGAACATGTTGGGCAATCTGAACCAATACCTGGGCGAAGATGCACGCAGCAAAGGCATCGACTATATCGCCGATTTGCCCTCTGATCCGATCACGGTTCACGGTCTCGAGGCGCGTTTGGCGCAGGTGTTTGTCAACCTGATCACCAACGCCATTTCGTTCTGCGAAGAAGGAGACGCGATTCGGGTTTGGGCGCGCAAACGCGAAAACCGGGTGCTGGTTGTGATCGAAGACACGGGTCCCGGCATCCCCGAAGAATCCCTGAACAAAATCTTCCAACGCTTTTATTCGCAGCGCCCAGACGAGCATTTTGGCAATAATTCCGGCCTGGGGCTGGCGATTTCAAAACAGATTGTCGAGGCACATGGCGGGGTAGTCTGGGCCGAAAACATTCGCCCGACCGAGGCCGATATAACATCCGAACCACTGGGCGCACGTTTTGTCGTGGGCTTACCTGTCTAGGCAATGTCTGACGCATCCGTTTCAACCGGCCATTCTGACGACGTCGCCAAGCAAACAACGCGACATGCCACCTGTGTGGCAGCACATGGCAATGGCGTTTTGATCACCGGAGCCTCGGGCAGTGGAAAATCCTCGTTGGCACTGGCGTTGATGGCCTATGGCGCCCAATTGGTTGCTGATGACGGGGTTATTTTACAAGCTATTGAAAACCGCATTATGGCCTCGGCCCCAGCCGCTATTGATGGATTAATCGAGGCCCGGGGAATCGGGATTTTGCGGGCAAACACAGTACAGGATGCCCCTATCAAACTTGTGATCGATATGAACCAAATCGAACAGGACCGTCTGCCGCCTTTTCGCTACACAATGGTGAAGGGTCAATCGGTGCCCTTGCTTTATAAGGTCGATACACTGCACTTTCCGGCAGCAGTGATGCAATATCTGGCCTGCGGGCGACAAGGCGAATAATGGACGAAACTCAGCCAAACTCGGTGCCTCTTGTGCTGATCACCGGCCCGGCGGGTGCCGGACGGTCCACCTCAATTCGCGTGCTCGAAGATTTGGGCTTTGAGGCCATAGACAATCTGCCCTTACGGATGATCCCAAAACTTTTGGATGGGCCAGAGCCCTTGCGTCCATTGGCGTTAGGGATTGATCCGCGCAATCGAGATTTCTCAACAATCGCGCTGATTGATTTGATTGATCAACTTGAACTCCGACCGGATTCTGATCTGACGGTACTGTATCTGGATTGCCGCGCCGATGTCCTGTTGCGCCGATTCTCTGAAACCCGTCGCAGGCACCCTCTTGCGCCGTCAGAAGGGCCTGAAATCGGTGTGCAACGTGAGCTCGAGTTACTGAAACCCATTCGGCACCGGGCGGACCTGTTGGTGGAAACCTCTGATCTGAACGTTCATCAACTGCGTGCCGAAATAGAGCGGTGGTTCAATCCGCGTGCCGGTGCCAGGCTGGCGCTGTCCATTCATTCGTTTTCGTACAAACGTGGACTGCCACGCGGCGTAGACATGGTGTTTGATTGCCGGTTTCTGGACAATCCGCATTGGCAACCTGACCTACGTGACATGGATGGCCGCGATGCAAAGGTGTCAGCATATGTTGCTTCTGATGCGAGATTCACACCATTTTTTGATCGAGTGTTGGATTTAACCCGTTTCTTGTTGCCCGCATATGTGGACGAGGGTAAGTCGCATTTGTCCATTGCCTTTGGCTGTACGGGTGGCAAACACAGATCGGTTGCCCTGGCTCAGGCTTTGACAAAAGCGCTTGCACAAGATGGGCAACAGGTAACAGTTAGACATCGCGAGCTGGAACGCCGCGGGACGGATGAGAGGCCGAATTGATCGGAATAGTAATCGTGGCGCATGGAGGGTTGGCCAGAGAATATCTGGCAGCAATCGAACATGTGGTTGGACGGCAGTCCGGGATCAAGGCGATCGCAATGGAGCCGGACTATATCCGCGAAGCCAAAGAGCTAGAGATTTGCGCCGCCGCTAACGCCGTCGACGCCGGCGATGGCGTTGTCATGGTGGTCGATCTATTTGGCGGATCGCCGTCAAACCTAAGCCTACAGGCCTGCGCCCCCTCGAATCGGCGTATTTTATACGGCGCAAACCTGCCCATGCTGATCAAACTAGCCAAAAGTCGTAACCTGTCGGTTGCGAATGCGGTACAAAATGCAATCAGCGCCGGCAAAAAATATATAAACTCACAGAATTTCAGCCCCGACTAAAGGCGACCCTATACAGATGACTCAACGTACATTGGAAATCGTCAACCAAAAGGGGCTTCACGCCCGTGCTTCGGCCAAATTGGTTGAAACAGTCGAGAAATTTGATGCAAGCGCCGAAGTTTCACGCGATGGCTTGTCTGCGTCCGGCGACAGTATTATGGGACTCTTGATGTTGGCAGCATCCAGAGGAACGACTATTGACGTCCAAACGTCAGGACCTGATGCTGAAGCGTTAGCTGATGCGCTTGCCACATTGGTGGCAGACAAGTTCGGCGAAGGATATTAGACGCCATTAGCCGAATGGCGTGAAACATAGGATAGGCACGTTGGCGGAGACTTCGCAAAACGACAATACCAGGGCGACACAGCAGACAGGCGAGGTTTATGACCGTCGCACCCTGACGTACGCCAATTCGTTTGATGGCCGTTGGACTGAGTTTGCTATTCGTGCAATCGAATGGTTCACCGGGAAACTGACTATTTTGCGCATGGTCAACAAATTTGAAAAGATCAACGCTGATTTCCGCGGCCAGTATTTCTGGCGCGGTGCACTGAATATAATGGGCATTGATCTGACCACTCCGCTGGACCAGTTGGATAACATTCCCAAAGACGGGCCGGTTGTGGTTGTCGCCAACCATCCGCATGGCATGGTCGACGGCATGATTTTTGCCGATCTGATCGGACGTGTTCGGCAGGATTATCGCATTCTGACCCGTTCGGTTTTGACGGGGCTCGACGAGGCGGCGACGTCTTTCATGATTCCAGTACCGTTTCCACATGACCCGGAAGCGCAACGCAAAATGGTCGAAATGCGCAGCAACGCCATGTCTCATTTGAACGATGGCGGTGTTGTTGCCCTGTTCCCATCAGGCGTTGTGATGTCATCAGACACCTGGTTCGGCCCTGCAGTTGAGCGTGAATGGAGCGTTTTCACCGCCAAAATGATCCGAAAATCTGGCGCGACAGTGGTCCCTATTTTCTATCCGGGAAGCAATTCGCGCTGGTATCAGATCGCCAACAAGATTTCGCCAATCCTGCGGCAAGGGTTATTGCTGCATGAGATCGTAAAATCCTGCAATAAACCCATGGCACCAATAATCGGAGCCCCACTAAGCCCCGAGCAAATGGCCCAGCTTGAGACCGACCCGCGTGGGTTTATGGCCAACCTGCGCGAACACACGTTGGCATTGGGCAAAGACAAGCCATAGGCCACAACAGTAGGTTTCTTTGAAAGAAGCCGACTGGGAAATTTCGAAAAATCCCGCGTTTTCTAGCGCGTAGGGACCGGGATATCACCGCGATAGTCATAAAATCCACGCTTGGTTTTTCGACCCAGCCAACCCGCCTCGACATATTTGGTCAGCAATGGGCAGGGGCGGTATTTGGTGTCGGCTAATCCCTCATGCAGCACGTTCATAATGGAAAGACAGGTATCCAGACCAATAAAATCGGCCAATTCGAGCGGCCCCATCGGGTGATTGGCGCCCAATTTTAGCGACTGATCAATTGATTCGACCGACCCAACCCCTTCGTAGAGCGTATACACCGCCTCGTTTATCATCGGCATCAGGATGCGATTGACGATGAAGCCGGGAAAATCCTCGGCACTGGCCGAGACTTTGCCAAGTCGCTTCACGACTTCCTTGCAGGCCTCAAATGTCGGGACATCCGTGGCAATACCGCGGATCAATTCAACCAGTTTCATCACCGGTACCGGGTTCATGAAATGGAACCCCATAAACCGTTCGGGACGGTCCGTGCGACTGGCCAGCCGGGTGATCGAAATCGACGATGTGTTGGACGTCAAAATCGTATGTGGCATCAAATGCGGCTGAAGATCCTCAAAAATCGCCTGTTTGACGGTTTCACGCTCGGTCGCGGCCTCGATCACCAGATCAGTCGCTCCAAGATCAGAGAGCGCTAATGTGGTTTCGATGCGGCCCATTGCGGCCTTCATATCAGCCTCTGCGAGCTTTCCCCGCCCAACCTGACGCGCCATATTCTGGTCAATTTGGGAAACCGCTGCTATCAGCGAATCCTTAGAAATATCAGTCAGCAGAACATTATAGCCCGCTTGCGCCATCACATGGGCAATACCATTGCCCATCTGCCCCGCTCCGATTACACCAATTGTCTGAATCGTCATGGCCATCTGCCTTTCGCCTTATATAGCGCGAACATACCGGCCCAAAGCATCCCGGGACAAGGGCCTGTGACGAGAATATCCCGGTAATTCCGCCTGGATTTTATTGCCAACAGCCGCAGTTGGAACCGGCCGCGGGAAAGCCACGGAATTATGATGTATTTCGTCTGTTCACGGCTTTCTCACTCACAATTTGTACCATGACGGGCATGAGATTTCCAAACGCCTCATATTTTGTAAAATTATCAACAAAATCAAAGGGTAACCATTCATTCATACAATCCACCTAATGCTGATTCTGGGTGAAGATAAATTGGTGGGTATATTATGAGCTTTGAGGTGCCAGGCGTTGGTGCGCCTGATGAATTACGCTGTCGGTACGGATCGTCAAAATTGATGTTCCGGGGTCCGCGCAAAAATTTGGATGATCCATATGTGGCGTTCCTGGGAGGGAGCGAAACCTATGGGAAACACGTCCAACCGCCGTTCGTGGCGATGTTGGACGACGAAATTGATAGAAACTGCATCAATCTAGGCGTTGTAAGCGCCGGTTTGGACGCGTTTGTACACGATCCGGATGTTCTGGCAATTGCCCGAAATGCGGATCAGGTGGTTGTGCAAATCCTTGGGGCGGCGAACTTGTCAAATCAGTTTTACCGGGTACATCCGCGCCGCAATGATCGGTTTCTTGCGGCCTCGACCTTGCTGGCCACAATCTACCGCGATGTGGATTTTACCGACTTTCATTTCATCAAACACATGCTTGGAACGCTGCAAAAAATCTCGCCTAGGCGATTTGAAACGGTCCGGGAGGAAATTCAACAGGCATGGCTATCGCGGATGCGGCTTTTGATTCAAACAATCAATAATGATGTCGTGCTGCTATGGTTGCAATATCAAGATGATGCCGACCCATTGGGCGCCGAACCTTTGGCCATTACTGGCACAATGGTCGATCAGCTGCGCCCAATCGTGCAGGACGTCGTTGAAATACAGGTCGTTCCCGCACGTCTGAGCAACGACGTCGATGATATGATGTTCGGACCAATGCAGGCCCCGGCAGCCGGGCATCTTATCGGGCCGTCGGCGCACCGCCAGATTGCGGACGCCCTAAAAAGAAAGATTGGGCCCTAAGGTTACAGGTCCACCTCGATCACGCCGCCATCTTTGGCGGCGCGGGATTGGCACAGGATGACTGCAGTTTCACGCTGCGCCTTGGACAGGACAAAATCGCGATGTTCAACCTCGCCTGAGATCAGGCCACATTTGCAGACACCGCATATTCCGTCCGAACATTTGACGTCGATATGGATACCGTTTTCAGCCAGAATATCGGTTGCGATCCGGTCTGCCGGAACCAGATATTCGCGCCCGTCCTTTAGGCGCAGAGTGAAATCATGGTTCTCGTATTCCGGCAGTTCAGGAACCGAAAAATATTCGATATGTACCGCTTCTTCGGTAAACCCCTGACGTTCGGCAGCCTCAGTAACAGAGTTCATAAAACGATCTGGACCGCAGGCATAGACGTGCCAGCCCTTGGAATATCCTGATAGCACGACATCCAGATCGGCACGGCTTCCCTCATTTGAAATGTGCAATGTCACGTGGTCGGCCCATGGAACAGCCGCCAAATCATCCAGATACCCGGCGGTATCGCGCCCCGAAACAGAATAGTGCACCTCAAAATTCGCCCCCATCACATGCAGGCGATGCGCCATGGCGATCATCGGCGTGATGCCAATACCACCGCCCATCAACAAGGTCCGCGTCGCGGTTTCGTCCAGTGGGAAATGATTAATCGGGCGTGAAATGAAGATTTTGCGGCCTTCGTTGAATATCCGGTGCAACAGGGCTGACCCGCCTCGCCCACCGTCTTCGCGTAGCACGCCAACCTGAAATTTGGACCGGTCAGCCGGATCACCCGACATGGAATACTGGCGCAAAAATTCCGGGGCAACCACAATGTCCAGATGTGCGCCCGCCGTCCATTCCGGCAGGTCAGACCCGTCAAGACTGCTGAATTCATACTTTGTCACGTCCGGTGTCATCGCCACGGCCGACGTGATTTCCACCCGTAAAACCGGGCTTTCGCCATCGCTGGAATAGACGTGATTCCAATCGCCGGTTTCACCACGCGCATGGCGGGCCTTGTATTCGTCCGCGGTGATCATCGCTTGATAGGCCTCAATCCCGGCCTCGCGGTCCATCGGGAACGGATAGGGGTATGGATGCGGCGCGATATGGGCCGGGTAAACGGCAAGGGTCTGATCCTCGTATTTCAGGTCCAGATCCTTTTGCAACCCACGCGCGTTCACCGGGTTTTGGGTTGGATGATAGCCGCCATCTTCTTCTAACTCTATGTCCCACCACCATTTTTTTACCGGATTCAGGCCACCATTACCGACGATATCATCCAGTTTTGCCAAGGCTGGGGCCGCAGCTGGAAAGGTCATCGCCGCCCAGCGAAATGGCTTTTCGGCAAACAGCCCTTCGAGGTTCCAAGGGCAGGTTTTCATGCAACGCCCACACATCGCCCCGCCCGATGTGGTGATGCGATAGGTGGCGCATTTTTGGCTGTCTGATTTCCAGATTTCATAGCCGTTGAACATCAGTTTCGGCCCGGCAGTAATCGCCCCCGAGGGGCATTCACGGGCACATTTATTGCAGGATCCACAGAATTTCTGCAGGCCGAAATCAATAGGTTTGTCATGGGTGACCGGCATATCCGTGGTCACCACGCCGGATTTCAGACGTGGCCCAAGGAACGGGTTCAGGATGACTTCGCCGATACGGCTAACCTCGCCCAGACCGCTGAGCAGCAACAAAGGCGGCTGTAAAACTTCGCCATCCATCACCGAATGCGCTTTGGCAGAATAGCCCAGGTTGCGGATTTGTTTGGCGATGACCCCGCCCAGCAACGAGAACCGCAAATAGGCGCGCATGGATTGGGCGACGCTGATCCAATCATCACCGCTTGCACCTTCCATCGTTTCATAACCCTGATCGATGATCATCGAAATCGCCTGATCATGCGGCGGAATTATCGCTTCGCCGGTGGCATCATGCGAATACCAGGTCCAGTCGGGACAGCGGCTTAGGCCCACCGCATCAATGCCCAAAAAGTAACTAGCGGCCTTGATGTTGACCGCATTGCGCGCCGCATCTGTGGGTTTGGCCCCGTTTTCAGACGCCCCATCTTGCAACAAAACAAACGCCCCCAACAGTTGGCGTTGCGCCATCGACGGAGCGGCTTTGCGGGCGTAATGGCCACCCCTGGCGCCGTCCTGCAGGGGTTTTCCCATGTCACCGAATTGTGCGCGTGCGAACATATCAGCGCGTTTGGGAACACGGGCGACACGGTCCTCGTCTATGTATGTCGTTGGCGAATCAACCCGTTTCAGCGTTTCAAACGGGTGCGGGCCATCGGCAAAATTGCGGTTTTTGAACGGATCACCATTCAATGCGGACCGCGAAAACCCCGCGCCGACCCACCATGCCGGGCCTTTGGTGCGAAACGCTGGTTGCTGCGATAGCGGCACCAGAGGCTGATCAATCGCCAGATCAAGGGTGGTGGTGACAATGGCAACGCCGAACCTGTCGCCCAGATAGGGGTTCACCAATTTGCCATCCTCAACCGTGGCCAATCCAGCGGCGACCGTCAACTGGTTCAGGTCGACATCGCTGCTGGTCCCGGTATGGGCCTTGGCATCCCAGCCCAGCACCCGGATGTAGTTGGCCAGAACCACCGCCGTTTCGGTGGCCCGCAAACAGGCACGGTGGGCCTGTGCATCCTTAAGCCAGTCAATCCCCGGCTCATCCGCGCGCGGATCACGCGGCATGTCGTAAAGGTAAACAATTGCGTGGGTATGACCGGTGATGGTGGCGGGTGGGGCCTCCATCGAATCCTTAAGATCGGCCATGATCATGTCGATGCCCGATGCCAGCGTTTTGGTTTGCCGGGTTTTCAGATCATTGGCCAGCCGATCGATGTCGGGATTGCGATAGGGCGTCGCCAACACCGCGCTTTTTGGTAATGTCGAAACTCCCACCATCGCCGCGTCCGAGAAATAGCCAAACGCCTTAAGGTGATTGGCTCTCTCCACCGGGTCCGCCGGAATGCTTGACTGGGCCTTGTTCACTAATCCGTCCCGGATCGCATCCATCATCGCCTGATATTCGCCCATCGCATTGACGATCGACGCCGGGGCTGACCCACGTTGAAAGCTAAGCGGAACGTAGGCAGGCACCGTATTCAGATCAGGCATGTCGCCACGTTCTAGGCGTTCAAGAGGGAATGGCCCCAGATGAACCGGGCGATTTTTGTCTGAAAATAAACGGATAGCCATAAATGTGTCCTTGTTCCACGAGATCTGCGTATTTGGCTGCAGAGTATTGCAGTGATAGGCCAGCGCAAGATGCAGTTCATCACCTCTGTGACAATAGGGAATAATCCGCATTGCAATCTGGCACTGCTTCGGAACATTTATAGGTAAATTTCGACCAACAAAAAGGACACAGGTATGGCCAACCCGCTATATGACACTCTCTTTGGCCGCCATGCCGGGAAATCGACACCGTTCATTTACCTTGCGGATGGGCGGTGCATCAGCCACGCGGCGTTTCTGGAACAGGTAGCACAGATATCTCATGCGGTGACCGCGTTGGGGCTGCAGGCCGGGGATCGGCTCGCCGCGCAGGTGGAAAAGTCGCCCGAAGCCTTGGCGCTTTATGCGGCATGCGCACAGACCGGCGTGGTGTTTTTGCCGCTGAACACGGCCTATACAGCGACCGAGGTGTCCTATTTCGTTAAAGATTGCGGAGCGGTTTTATTCGTCTGCGATGGTCGGAATATGGACGCGCTGACCCCGATGGCACAGGCGGCAAAGGCGCAGATTGTGACGATGAACGCGGATGGCAGCGGCAGTTTGATGGATCAGGCGGCGACCATGCCAACAACATTTGGCACCGTGGCGCGAACTGGCGATGACCTTGCCGGGTTGCTGTACACATCGGGCACCACGGGGCGGTCCAAAGGCGCGATGATGACGCAGACCAATCTGATTTCAAATGCTGAAACATTGGCCAAGTCGTGGCATTTTACCGACCGCGATGTGTTGCTGCATGCTTTGCCGATCTTTCATACCCACGGGTTATTTGCGGCGACGAATGTGACGCTTGTGGCGGGCGGGTCGATGATATTCTTGCCAAAATTCGATCTGGATCAGGTGATTGAACAACTGCCCATGGCGACGTCGATGATGGGTGTTCCAACGTTTTACACCCGGCTTTTGGGCGACCCGCGCTTTGACCGCGACCTAACAAAACACATGCGGTTGTTTGTATCCGGCAGCGCGCCATTGTTGGCGGAAACCCATATTCAGTTTGAAAACCGGACCGGCCACCGGATTCTTGAACGCTATGGCATGACCGAAACCAATATGAACATTTCCAACCCCTATGACGGCGAACGCCGCGCCGGGACGGTTGGGTTTGCGTTGCCAGGGATCGAGGTAAAGATCACCGATGCCAATGGGATCGAAGTGGCAGATGACGAGGTTGGCCAGATCGAAGTGCGCGGACCGAACGTGTTCAAAGGCTATTGGCAGATGCCGGAAAAGACCGCTGAGGAACTGCGCGACAACGGGTTTTTCATCACAGGTGACTTGGGAACGCGGGACAGTGATGGCTATATCACCATCGTGGGGCGCGACAAAGATCTTATTATTTCAGGTGGTTATAACATTTATCCGAAAGAGGTAGAACTGGTGCTCGACGCCCAACCCGGTGTTCTGGAAAGCGCCGTTATTGGCGTGCCACATCCGGATTTTGGCGAAACGGTTTTGGCGGTGTTGGTGGTCAAGGATGGCGCGGTTCTGGATATGGATGCCATAACCGCCGCCGTTGGCGAGTCACTTGCCCGGTTCAAACATCCGCGCAAGATGGTGATATTGGACGAGTTGCCGCGCAACACTATGGGCAAGGTGCAAAAGAACCTGTTGCGCGATCAATTTGCCGGAACGTTCGCGTAAATCACGTGCTATTCCAGCTTGCCGTAATCCTCGTCTGTGACGTGCTCTAGCCAGTTGGCGACGCTGCCGTTTAGCGATTCCTGCATAGCCAGATGCACCATCGCGTTGTTTGCAGACGCCCCGTGCCAGTGCTCTTCTCCGGGTGGAATCCACACGGTATCACCGGCGCGGATGATTTTGGCAGCTTCACCGCGCGTGCAAATATGGCCAACACCAGACAACACGTGCAGCGTTTGGCCCAGTGGATGGGTGTGCCATGCGGTGCGCGCGCCCGGCTCAAAACTCACCCGCAGAGCCCGGAGGCGGGCGGGTTCGGGGGCTTCGACAATCGGGTCTTGCCAGACGGTTCCGGTGAACCAATCTGAAGTGGCTTGCGTTGTGGGGCGACTGCCGTTGGGAAAGGTTTTCATGGGTTTTCCTTGGGGTTATGTGTGGCAATTCGGGCTGTTTGACCGGCGAAAGTCAAGCCCGATGATAGGGTGTGTCCGGCTCACCAAGATCCCAGTAAATCCCGGCCATCAACCTCAGCGCACTGCGGCAAGTGGGCAACAACACGTGTTCATCCGGCGCGTGTTGCGAACACCCGGCATAGGAATGCGGAAACCAAAGCGTCGGCAATCCCAACAGATCGGTGAACAGTTCGTTACAGATTGATCCACCCATTTGCGGCACCACGGCAGGCGCAACTCTGGTGGTTTTGGTGACCGATGTTTGCGCCCATTCCGCCCAAGGATTGTCCGGTTCGGTACGGCTGGCGGTGAACCCGGCATCCCCATCCGGTTCGGTAATCGTAACATGCGCAAATCCATGCGCATCAAGATGGCGGCGAAGGGCTGGCAAAATATCGTCGGCATCAGTGCCTTTGATAAACCGCAACTGGCAATGTGCGCACGCCTTTGGGGCAATCGCGTTGACCGGGCTATCGGGGATGCCGGCCAAAATAGCCAACACAGCAAACGAATTCCAAGCATAGACATTTTCGGCGGCACTCAGCCCCGGCTCGCCCCAACCGGCGTCCACCTGCGGCCCATCTACGCCAGCTTCCAGAACCACATCAGCCAACAGTTTTCGCACCAACGGTCGGATCGGATCAGGCCGCCATTCGGGCACAAGAATTTCGCCACGGGGTGAAACAATGGTCGCAATGGCATGGGCCAGCACCGTCGCTGGATCAATCAGCGCGCCACCCCAATTGCCGGAATGATGGCCTCCGTGACGCATGTCGCAGATAAGGTCGAAATTCACCGCCCCCCGACAACCGAGCGAAAGCGTCGGGCGATCCGGGTTCACCCGTGGCCCATCGGACGCAATAAAAACATCGGCGGCAAAGGCGTTGATATTGGCGGTAATAATCTGGCGCAGCCCTTGTGATCCGGTCTCTTCCCCGGTTTCGATCAGGAATTTCGCGTTAAATCCCAGGGTGCCGCGTTCCTGCAAAACTGCCTGTAGTGCGCGTATGTTTATCAGGTGCTGGCCTTTGTTATCCGCCGTCCCGCGCCCATATAACCTGTCGCCATCTCGCGCCAATTGCCACGGTCCGGCGCCTTTGGTCCAGCTATCTGCCAGCCCATGGATCACGTCGCCATGCCCATAACCAAGCACAGTCGGCAGGTCATCGCGTTCATGCAGCGTGGCCAGCAGAACCGGGCCGCTGCCGGCGATTGGGTTGTCAAAAACCTGGCAATCAAA
Source organism: Granulosicoccus sp. (assembly GCA_047623555.1). Classification (GTDB taxonomy): domain Bacteria; phylum Pseudomonadota; class Alphaproteobacteria; order Rhodobacterales; family Rhodobacteraceae; genus NORP181. The sequence goes on along the minus strand of JBLHMP010000053.1, from coordinate 9,402 downwards.
GCCCATGTCCTGAAACGCCGGGATCATCGCCTCGTTTAGATATCGCTGACAGTGCGGCAGGCCTTGACGGGTCTGGCTTTCGGATGGAATGGCGACCAGATCGGCCAGCTCGGCCTCAAACCCGCCTGTGTCGAGATAGGCCGCAGCGCGATTAATGGCACCATCCCGAGAGGTCATGTTGAGGCTTCTCCAAGGGCCGCGATGCTTGGTTCGCGCCGCTCCAACCACCAGCCATATTGTTCCGGCCAAAGATCATAACCATCGACGCCCATGTCATAGGCCTGATGCAGCAACCAGAACGGATCAAACAATGCCTGACGGCCAATCGCCACCAGATCGGCCTGCTGTGCCTGCAACGCGGCCTCGGCCTGTGGACCGTCAAGGATCATGCCAACCGCCTGTGTTGCGATCGCTGCCCCGGAACGGATCTCGGCGGAATAGCCAAGTTGATATCCCGGCGGCAACGTTCTACCGGCGCTAACCTTGGTGCGACCCTGATTGCCGCCAGCCGAACAATCAATCACATCAACACCGCGCTTTTTGAGCTCGACCGCCAGCGTGATGCTGTCCGAAATTTGCCAGCCCCCTTCAAACCCATCGACCGAAGACACCCTTAAAAACAACGGCTTACCGGCTGGCCAAACGCCGCGAACGGCCTCGGCGATCTCAAGCGGCAGGCGCATGCGCCCGGTAAGGTCGCCGCCATAGGCATCGGTCCGGACATTGGAAATAGGCGACAGGAAATTGTGCAACAGATACCCATGCGCGCCGTGTATTTCGATGAAATCACAGCCCAGCGCGTCAGCCCGCTGTGCCGCCGTTACAAAGGCATCAATCAGGGTGGCAATGTCTGCGCGCGTCATTTCCTGCGGCGTAACCCAGTGATCTGCAACCGGCAAATCGCTGGCAGATTTGGTATCCCATTGCAGATCACCCAGATCGAAATCGGATTGCGCCAACGGGCCATTGCCCCGCCAGGGGCGCTGCATTGACGCTTTGCGCCCGGCATGGGCCAACTGGATTCCGGCCAACGCGCCGGTCGATTGGATAAAGTTGATAATCGGTTTGAACGCTGCCGCATGGGCATCCGACCACAGGCCCAGATCGCCGTGGGTGATGCGCCCCTCGGGTAAAACGGCGGTGGCCTCGGTCATCACCGCGCCGAACCCACCTTTGGCCAGACCGCCAAGATGAACCATATGCCAATCGTTCGGCATGCCGTCCGTGGCCGAATATTGGCACATCGGCGCAACGGTGGCGCGGTTGGCAAAAGTGACATCGCGGATCGTTAGGGGCGAAAACAATAGGGGTTTGGTCACGTTAAAATTCCGTTCATTGCAACATAGACAGAGGGTTGATTGTGGTCAAAGCTCGCCTGCCTCTTCCAACACTTTACGTGCCACGCGGAAACATTCCAGCGATTGCGGTACGCCGCAGTAAATGGCGATAACATGGATGGTGGCACGGATTTGTTCCTTGGTGACCCCATTGTTTAACGCGCCACGGCAGTGCAATTCCCATTCGGTCATTTTTCCCAGAGCACCGATCATCGCGAGGTTCATCAACGACCGGGTTTTGGCATCAATCGCATCATCACCCCATCCAAAACCCCAGCACCAGGCGGTCATTGCCTCCTGAAATGGCCGATTGAAATCATCCGAAGCATCCAGACTCTTCTCAACATATTCGGAACCAAGTGTCGCTTTGCGTTGCTCTAAGCCCTTGAGAAACAGGTCTTCGTCAAATGTATCGGGCATTTTATCATCCTTGTGATTTGGTTTGCCGCATCATGCACATCTGGCGCACGCAGACGCAATTGCCCATCGCACCGCCACAAGGGATTACAGGTGGAATTGCTCGCAAAACCATGAATTATACAATGGTACACCAGACACCAGAGACCAAAGACCAAAGACCAGCTTGGCCATATCCACATGGATAGCCATAAATATAGCAGTATCAGCGCCCAAATTTCATTGCGACAACGAATTATGTGGTTTATGGGATACCACAGATACCGAAGCCAACCGGACCCCAAGCCTTTATGAAACTGCACCCGATCACCAACAATTTCACGCTCAAAGAGCACGTCTATGACATGCTGCGCGACGCGATTTTGGATATGGATATTTACAACGAAGACGCCGACCTGCGGCTTGACGAACGCTCGCTTGCGGATCAGTTGGGGGTTTCACGCACCCCGCTACGCGACGCTATCGCGCGGCTGGAAAGCGACGGGCTGTTGACGGTGGTGCCGCGCAAAGGCGTGTTTGTGCAGCGAAAAACTCTATCTGAAATCCTCGAAATCATCGTCGCCTGGGCAGCATTAGAGAGCATGGCAGCACGGTTGGCCGCCGAACGTGCCAGCAATTCCGACATTGCCGCGCTGCGCAAGATTGCCGCCAAATACAATGACGCGCGCGCCGATACCCGGATTTCCGAATACTCCGAAGACAACATCAGGTTCCACCAAAAGATCCTCGAAATTTCCAAATGCACCCTGCTGAAAACCATGGCCGACGGCTTGTTTTTGCATATGCACGCCGTGCGCAAACGCGCCATGGGCGAGGATGATCGGGTGACGCGATCCGTCGTTGATCACAGTGAAATCATCGAAGCGTTAGAAGAAAGAGACCCTGAAAAGGCCGCGCAAATGGTGCGCGATCATACCATGCGGCTGCACGATCATGTGCGCCGAACATGGAACCGAATTGACCTTAACAACAGCAAACGCCCCTAGGTCGCAGATACCTAACAGGAGACCACAATGAGTGACGAAACCACACCGCAGGGCCCGATAACCGACGGGTTCCATTTGCTGATTGATGCACTGAAACTGAACGGGTTGAACACGATCTATAATGTACCGGGCATCCCGATCACCGATCTGGGCCGCTATGCGCAGGGCGAAGGCATCCGGGTTTTATCGTTTCGCCATGAGCAAAACGCCGGTAATGCCGCGGCGATCGCCGGTTATTTAACCAAGAAACCGGGCGTCTGCATGACCGTTTCGGCCCCCGGGTTTCTGAACGGCCTGACTTCGCTGGCCCATGCCACCACCAATTGCTGGCCGATGATCCTTATTTCGGGTTCGTCCGAGCGTGAAGTCGTTGACCTTATGCAGGGTGACTATGAGGAAATGGACCAGCTCGCCATCGCCAAACCGCTGTGCAAAGCCGCGTTCCGTATTTTGCATGCCGAAGACATTGGCATCGGCGTTGCGCGTGCCATTCGTGCCGCCGTGTCGGGGCGTCCGGGGGGCGTGTATCTGGACATTCCAGGGTCGCTTCTGGGTCAGGTGATGGACGCCGCCGAGGGTGAAAAATCGCTGGTCAAAGTGATTGATCCGGCCCCGGCACAAATCCCGGCGCCTGATGCGATTGCCCGTGCGATTGACGTCCTAAAAGGTGCCAAAAAACCGCTGATAATTCTTGGTAAAGGCGCGGCTTATGCCCAAGCTGACGATCTGGTGCGTGAATTGGTCGAAAAGTCCGGCATCCCCTATCTGCCGATGTCGATGGCCAAGGGGTTGTTGCCTGATACGCATGTTCAGTCCGCCTCTGCCGCGCGGTCGATGGTGCTAAAAGAATCCGACGTTGTGCTGATGGTTGGCGCGCGTCTGAACTGGCTGCTAAGCCACGGCAAGGGCAAACAATGGGGCGAGCCGTATAGCAAGAAATTCGTGCAAATCGATATTGAACCGCGCGAAATGGACAGCAATGTCGAAATCGCAGCCCCGCTTGTGGGCGACATCGGATCGGTGGCCGCCGCCCTGATCAACGCCATGGGCAACAACTGGCAGAAACCGCCAACAGAATGGACCGACGCGATCCGCACCAAAGTTGTCGGCAACGTCGAACGCATGGCGTCACGCCTGCAAAACAACTCAAACCCAATGGATTACAACGCTGCCCTTGGGGCGCTCAAAACCATCATCAAAGACCGGCCAGATGCAATTTTGGTCAACGAAGGCGCCAATACGCTCGATTTCGCGCGCTCGATTATCGACATGTACCAGCCGCGCAAACGGCTGGATGTGGGCACATGGGGCGTCATGGGTATCGGCATGGGATCGGCCATCGCGGCGGCCGTGGAAACCGGCAAACCGGTGCTCGCGGTCGAAGGCGACAGCGCGTTTGGGTTCTCGGGCATGGAGGTGGAAACCATCTGCCGCTACAATCTGCCGATCTGCATCGTGGTGTTCAACAACAACGGCATTTATCGTGGCGACGGGGTGAACCGGTCGGGTGGCGACGACCCTGCGACCACCTCGTTTGTGGAAGGTGCGCGTTATGATTTGATGATGCAGGCGTTCGGCGGCATCGGCATCACCGCCAACACGCCAGATGAGTTAAACCGCGCCGTGGTCGAGGCGATGGATACCGGCAAGCCAACCCTGATCAACGCCGTAATTGACCCCAAAGCAGGCAAAGAAAGCGGCAATATCGGCAGCTTAAACCCAACCTCTGCTGTCGCCAAGGCGCGCGCTGCGGCCAAAGCCCTGAAGTAATTTAGTCAAAGGAATACTGCTATGAAAGCTCTTGAAGGCGTCAAAATTCTTGACTTTACCCATGTTCAATCCGGCCCGACCTGTACCCAGCTTTTGGCTTGGTTTGGCGCGGATGTTCTCAAGGTCGAACGTCCCGGTGTTGGCGACGCAACGCGTAAACAGTTGGTTGATGTTCCGGGTGCGGATTCGCTCTATTTCACTATGCTGAATCACAACAAACGCTCGATTGAGCTGAACTCAAAAAACGAGATCGGCAAAGAGGTGCTGACGCGCCTGATCGAAGAATGTGATGTACTGGTCGAAAATTTCGCCCCCGGCGCGCTGGACCGCATGGGGTTCTCGTGGGAGCGGATTCAAGAGATCAATCCGCGTATCATCATGGCCTCGATCAAAGGGTTCGGGCCCGGCCAATATGAAGATTGCAAGGTCTATGAAAACGTGGCGCAATGTGCCGGTGGTGCCGCGTCAACAACGGGGTTCCGCGATGGCCCGCCCATCGTGACCGGCGCACAGATCGGCGACAGCGGCACCGGGCTACATCTGGCGCTTGGCATCGTTACCGCCTTGTTTCAGCGTGAAAAATCAGGTCGCGGACAAAAGGTTTTGGCCCCGATGCAGGACGGTGTTATCAACCTGTGCCGGGTCAAACTGCGCGATCAACAGCGGTTATCGGCGGGCCCATTGGTCGAATACTCACAGCACGGCGAAGGCATCCCGTTTGGCGATGCAACCCCGCGCGCGGGCAATGATTCAGGCGGCGGCCAACCCGGCCGTATCCTGAAATGCAAAGGCTGGGAGACCGATCCAAACGCCTACACCTATTTCATCACTCAGGCCGCAGTTTGGAAAAACGTCTGCGACGTGATTGACGAACCAGACTGGAAAGAAAAAGAGGGTTACGCCACGCCGCCCGAACGTCTGGATAAACTGAACGAGATCTTTGAGCGGATCGAAGCTTGGACCATGACCAAAACCAAATACGAGGTAATGGACATCTGTAACCCGCTGAACATCCCGGTTGGCCCAATCCTGTCGACCAGGGAAATCATGGAAGACGAGGGCCTGCGCGCAACGGGCACCATCGTCGAGGTTGATCACCCCGAACGCGGAAAATATGTCTCGGTCGGCTGCCCGATCAAACTGTCCGATAGCCCTGTTGATGTGGAACGCTCGCCGCTGCTGGGGGAACACACCGCCGAAATTTTGAAAGACGTGCTTGGCTACAAAGGCGACGCCCTCGCCCGGGTGCTGGCCTCTGGCGCTGTTGGCGATGTCGCGTAACCCTCTTTCCAATTTTCAAAAATATCCCCACCGGAGGCATTAAACTTTGTCAGGTCCCCGGATCAACGAAAGGACAAGACTATGCGAATAGTGGTTCACGGCCAACAGGCCTTTGGTAAATCCGTTCTGGAACGTTTGCTAGAGCGTGGCGAAGACATCATAGCGGTCTGTTGCGCCCCGACAAAAGAGGATCGCCCCGAAGATCCGATGGCCGATCTCGCCCGCGAGAACAACATTCCGGTGCACCAACCCGCATCCTGGAAAACCCCAGAAGCGTTAGACCTGATGCAAAGCTTTAACGCTGACCTTTGCATGATGGCCTATGTGCTGTTGTTTGTGCCCGAGGCGGTGCTGAACGCGCCCAAACATGGGACGTTCCAGTATCACCCGTCGCTGTGCCCAGAACATCGCGGGCCATCGTCGATCAACTGGCCAATTGCCATGGGTAAGACACGCACCGGGCTAACGATCTTCTGGCCGAATGACGGGCTAGACGAAGGGCCGATCATGATCCAAAAATCCTGTGAAATTGGCCCCGATGACACCATCGGTGATGTCTATTTCAAAAAGCTGTTTCCGATGGGTGTTGATGCGATGATCGAGGGGCTTGATCTGGTTAAATCTGGGGTGATCCTGAAACACGATCAGCGACTTAAAGACGGATCATATGAGAGCTGGTTCAAAGGCGAACAAGCCGCGATTGACTGGTCGAAACCGGTGGCGGATGTCTACAATATCATCCGCGCAGCAAACCCGGCACCGGGGGCGAGTTGCGAGATCAAGGGTGTTGCTGTTCAGGTCTATGACAGTAAACGCCTTGAAGGGGCCGGGGCGCCGGGTGAGGTCGTTTCGGTTGAGGACAACGGCATTGTTGTGCAGGCCAATGGTGGGCGGATTCTGATTGAACGGTTAAAACCTAAGGATGGCAAAAAGCAACCGGCGGCGGAATGGATTAACGGCTTGGGCTGATAAATCGGATCGTAAAGAACGATCCGATGCGCGCTGCGCAGAGGTATTTTTGACGAGAAGAAATTGGGCGGGGGTTTTGGACCTCTGCCCTTTTCTTATTCTGGTTTCTTTAGCTTGTCTTTGATGAATTTTGGCAGGGGCAGAAAGATCAAGATGATCGCGATTATTGTGATTGGTTCGGCGATTGGGCCAAGGACGATGGCAAGAACCACAGGGGCCACCGGGTAGTCAAGCATGCGCAGAAAGAAGGCGGCGAAGCCAACGGACCATCAATGAGACGTCGAACATATCAAGGTAAGCGGCGTAGGTGCCGACCAGCGACAGGATAAAGATCATCGGAGACAAAATCGTGAACTGCATCCGCAGCATCCACAAAAACACCGGGATGAACGCGAGCTTTACCAGCACTGCAATGACGTTCGCAATGTAGAATGAGCCGATCAGCAGCCAAACGAATTCGGGTTGATTGGTGAACAATAACGGCCCCGGTTGCAGGCCCCAGATGACCATGCCAGTCAACAGAACAGCCGTGGTTGGTCAGCCGGGAATGCCCAGTGTCATCATCGGCAACATTGCCCCGGTTGAGGCCGAGTTATTGGCCGATTCTGGCGCTGCGATGCCGTCAATTCCACCCTTGCCGAATTTGCTGGGGTCTTTGGCCGTCAGCTTGGTCATACCGTAGGCCATTAGCGACCCCGGCGTCGCCCCGGTTGCGGGCAGGATGCCGACAAAGAACCCCATGGCAGAGCCGATCATGGTGCCGCGCCATGCATACCGGAACTCTTTGATCGCCGAAAAGATGCTGGCGTCGACTTTGGTCATGGTTGACCCGTACCAGCTTGTATTAATCGTCCACAACATCTCGCCAATGCCGTAAACTCCGATGGTCAGAACAAGGATACGGATGCCGTGGCTAAAGCCGGTGATGTCAAACCCGACGGTGGCCAGAACAAGCCCAACACAGATTGAAAAGATGGTTTTGAGAATATCATCGTCGCCCAGACCGACGAAGGTCGCAAAGGCCAGCAACATCAGCGCGAAAACCTCTGGGTCACCAAACGACAGCGCCATCGAGGCCAGCACCAGGGCAAACGCGGTGAACATGATGTTTGAGAACGTACCGCCAATGAACGACGCAAACGCAGCGGTAACAAGGGCGACATACGCTTTGCCCGCCAGCGCCATAGGTCGCCCATCAAAGGTGGTGGCCACCGCCGTTGACAGCCCCGGAATCCCCAAGGTGATCGACGAGGTGGCGCCGCCGGTATAGCCTTGAATGCCAAACATAAACGGTAGCAGGATTGCCACGCCATTGGCCGATCCCAGCCCCGGCATCGCACCGACAAACAGACCAACAATCACGCCGATGATCGCCAGACCGAGATTGACCGGTTCAAGCGCGACCATGATGCCGCCGTAAAGTGAGAGCAGAGCGCCCATGTTTTAGTGTCCTTTTGATCTGAAAATTGCGCGTTTTGCGATCACAGGAAAATGTCGTAAAGCGGCATGAACAGCGGTTCCAGATAGCCCTTGAGCAGAACGATGCGCATCGCGATGTCAAAGAAGAAGATACAGAAAACCGTCATGCCTGCGGCCACGCATATGGGCAGAAACCAACTGTTGCGGCCCAAAACCCGCATGTAATGGATCAGGAACAGCGGGATCACGCCGTAAAATCCCAGCACATAGATCACGATCAGAAACCGATCAGGCCACCGCGAACGGTGATCAGTATGCGTTTTCCGTGGCGTCCAGAAACGGTTCGGTTGATTGGGATGGGGCAGATGTGCCGCGGATCCAGTTGATGACGATCCAGATACAGCACAGGAACATGGTCAGCGACAGCGATAGCCAGAATGGTCAAAACCCGCTGCCCGGGCCTTCGTCCAAAATGATCCAGATATTGTCAAACCAGGCGATGTCGGGGTTCCATGACGGGACTTCGTCGGCTCTCCACATCAGCGCAAGTGAGAGGATACCAAGGATAATTGCAGTAATCAGTTCAGCTTTACGCATATCGTAAAAACCCTCTCATTTATTAGGGCTTATTGAGATTCAAGTTTCCCATTTGGGCTGAGTTCTGAATCACGTCTCCCCAAAAGGGAGGTTTGAATGTTGAGTGACCGTTTTGTGATTAACGACGCCCAGTGGATTTTGATGGAGTGGCATTATTTTGGCAAGAAACGCGACCTGCCGCACGAGTTCGGCAACAGACTATAGGGAAGCCTCGCGGGGGAATTACCACCAAAATTCTGGCGCTGACGGATGCGTTTGGTAACCTCATCAGCTTTCGCCTGATGCCGGATCAAGCCCATCATACCGCCAAAATCGAACCGGAAATTCCCGCCTGAGTTTGACAAGGATAGCAACAAATAGCGGCACTTAATCGAAAACTATTTTCAGAAGCTGAAGGAATTCAAATGCATAGCCTTGCGTGCCTGCAAAACCGATCAGAGCTTCTCCTCAATGATCTATCTGATTGCCGCCATCATCAACTCTCGTTGAATTTCAACAAGCCCTAGGGTCAGGACTCATAACCAAAACAAGACGATTGCGGCCAGCGCGATGGCTGAGAGGAAGAGCTTTGGGCATCTGTCGTAACGCATGGCGATACGTCGCCAGTCTTTGAGTTTGCCGAACAT
>JBLHMP010000052.1:0-29510 GCA_047623555.1 Granulosicoccus sp. | reverse complement strand
GCCACTGATCCACCAAGACCAACCCCGCGATTTCCCGCTTGAGCGCTTCTCCGACGCCAGGCAACGATACGCGTCACACAAACGTCAGCGCGTGGCGTCCGAGAAACCTACACCAAAAACGGACTTGTGCAACTGCGGCTATTGCAAGTGCAGCAAAAATTGCGTTCGCGGCATTTTCATTTGGCAACGCAGCATAGTTGGCAGCATAGTTGACCGAACGGATCGTTCAACCGAGCCGGTTTTGGTTGATCTCAAACTGACCATTCGCTGCATACGGTTTCGACTGTCGAGGTGTTAACAAACAATGCGGTCGCTGTACTTGCTCCACCAACTCCTGTTGGCGTTCAAAGATTGTAAAGAGCAGCACCAAATAGAGATATTGGAGCACCTGACTGAAATGAAAAAACATTTTTGACTGAAAATACCATCTGGCACCTTGGGCCATCGAAAACCACACTATCACTGACTTGTTCCTGCCGACAATTCAGACGGATACTATGTCTAAAATATCTTCGCGCCTGATCTCATTCTTGAGAGCAGATTTTATCACTTTCCCACGCCGCAGAACAATAATCTGATCCGCTAATTTGAACGCAAAATCAAAGTATTGCTCGACCAAAATAATCGCCATATCGCCACGGTCACGCAGCAGGCTTATGACTTTTCCGATGTGTTGGATGATGTTGGGCTGGATACCTTCCGTTGGCTCATCCAACAGCAGCAATTTTGGCTTGGTAATAAGCGCACGGGCGATGGCCAGTTGTTGTTGCTGTCCCCCCGACAAATCGCCACCCCGACGGTGCTCCATTTCCTTGAGAACGGGAAACAGCTCAAAGATATCGTCCGGGATAAAATGCTCTGAACTGGGCAAGCAGGAAAACCCTGTTTGCAGGTTTTCACGCACAGTGAGCAAAGGGAAAATATCGCGCCCCTGTGGGACATAACCCACACCCAACTGGGCCATCTTATGCGCTCCGATTTGCCCCATGGGGTCGCCGTCAAATGTGATGTCCCCGCCCGAACGCGGATGCGTACCGGAAATCGCCCTGAGCAGACTGGTTTTGCCGACACCATTGGTCCCCATAACACAGGTGACTTCGCCCAGTCTGGCATGCATCGAGATGTCATAAAGGATTTGTGAATTACCGTAGTGGAGGGTGAGGTCTTTTACGTCCAACATGTCTTAACGTCCTAGATAAACGTCAATGACGTCTTGGTTTTTGGTCACGTGATCCAAGCTACCTTCAGCCAGTACCGCGCCTTCATGCAGCACGGTGACCTTGCAATTGAGGCGCCTGACAAACTCCATATCATGTTCGACCACCACCACAGCACGGGTCTTTGCGGCCTCGACAAGAATCGCGGTGGTCTTTTCACGCTCGGCAGGTGTCATGCCTGCGGCGGGTTCATCAACCAGCAACAGTTGCGGCTCCTGCGCCAGCAACATGCCAATCTCCAACCATTGTTTCTGGCCATGGCTTAACTCGCCGGACACGCGCAGTAGCGCGTCACTTAACCCGATCTCCTCGGCAAGGTCTTCAACGCGCGCAAAGTCTGATGTGGACGGTTTGAAAAACAGGACTGCCAAGGGTGCGCGATCCTTGCGCAGTGCCATCATCAGGTTCTCCTGCACGGTCTGCTCCTCGAACACAGTTGGCTTCTGGAACTTTCGTCCGATCCCTGCTTGAGCGATCTTGGCTTCGGACATCCCAATCAAAGATATGCTCTTGTTACCCCAAAGAATATGGCCTTCGTCCGGCCGCGTTTTACCAGTGACGATGTCCATAAACGTCGTCTTGCCCGCGCCGTTTGGCCCGATCACCGCGCGCAACTCTGCATCAGCGATCTGGAACGACAGGTTGTTGATGGCGCGAAAACCGTCAAAGCTGACCGTGACACCGGAGACTTCGAGAAGGGTGTTCATACATCGGTCTCCTTTGGTTTGCGTTTGAGCAGATCAATCAGCCCGCCGATACCGTTTGGCGCGTAAAGCGTGACCAGCACAAAGCAGAGGCCAAGCAGTACAAGCCACCAATCTACCCATTTGACCGTGTAAAACCCCAACGGCACGTCCGGTGCCTGACCGCCCGTGAACCAGCTCGAGGCAAGGCTGACAAATGCTGTTCCGATCACCGCGCCGTAAAGCCGGCCGCGCCCGCCAATTGCCACCCAAACGGCAAGGTAGATTGACGCAATAGGCGCAACTTCGGCAGGGTTGATAATGCCCGCCTGCGGGTAATAAAGCGCCCCTGCGATGCCTGAGATGCAAGCGGTTAAGGTAAAGACCGCCAGCTTGTAGGTCTCGACTGAATAGCCCAGAAACCGCACCCGCGCTTCGTTGTCGCGAATGCCCCGAATGACAGAGCCGAACTTGCCGGAGACCACCCATGCGATCAGCAAGTAGCCAAGCCCAAGGGCCAGCGCTGAGGCCCAGAAGAACCACAGTGACACAACCGATTGCGGGGCGGTGACACCCGGCAGGTTTTGCAAACCAGACAAGCCGTTGTTGCCGCGCAAACCGCTCGCATTCTGGAACAAATAAAGCGATAGGCCCAGCGTCATGGCCTGCGTCAAGATTGATAAGTACACGCCTGTCACACGGCTGCGAAACGCCAGCCAGCCGAAGACCAGCGCGAGGATGCCGGGAACCAGTACCACAAAGGCCAATTGCAAGACCAAACTGTCGGCAAAGGTCCAGATCAACGGGAAATCACTGCTGCCCACAACGCCGAATATCTGGTTGCCGATGCCTGCGGTGATTTCCTCGGGTGTGGGCGGCAGCACGCCCTCGGACAAGGAGTTGACGACGATCTGGCGCGTGCGTTCATACATCAGCCACATGCCGATCATATAGCCACCAAGACCAAAGAACGCGAAGTGGCCCAGCGACAGGATGCCCGTGTAGCCCCAGATCAGGTCCATCGCGATGGCGATCAGGCACAGGCACAGCGTCTTGCCCAGGACCTTGACGAAGCTGGTTGAGATGAGACCAACGCCGAACCCTTCGGACAGCACCGTTACGACCAGCGTGAACAACGCCAGTATAGCGAGAAATATCAGCACGGAAGGATTGCGCGCAATGAATGATTTGTTCATGGCTTTAATCCCCCGCCGCACGGCCTTTGAGGGCGATGATCCCCCGCGGCCGAAACTGAATGAAGATGATGATAAAGATGATCATGTAGGTTTGTGCCGCCAAGGTGTTTGAAGGGTTCAAGAATTCCACGCCCTTCTGGAAACCGCCAATCATCGCCGCCCCCGCCAGCGTGCCCCAAATATTGCCAACGCCGCCGACAACCACAGTCATGAAACTTTGCACGATGTAGTCGCTTCCCATTTCGGAGGTCACTTTGGCGAAAAGCCCGATGGCGACACCTGCGATCCCTGCGATGCCGGAGCCCAGCCCAAAGGTCAGCATATTTACGCGATCCGGATTGATCCCCATGCTGGCCGCCATACGGGGGTTCTGCGTAACAGCGCGGGTTTCCAGACCCAGCCGCGTGCGTTTCATGATGAACAGGAACAGGGCTAGAAACAGCAGCGCGAGGATGAAAATGGCGATGCGGATATAGCTGATGGCAACCACATCATTGATGACCCATGCCCCGTCCAACCAAGCGGGCGAGGTTAACGGACGGGCTTGGGTGCCAAAGATGTTCTTGGCCAGTTGTTGCAGCGCGATGGAAACCCCAAAGGTCGCAAGCAATGTCTCAAGCGGACGGTGGTAAAGCCAGCGGACAACGAGGCGTTCCAGTGCAACTCCGGCGGCAAAAGTTACGGCGAACGCCAGCGGGACAGCGATCAGGATCGAGGCAGTGTGATTGGGCACAAACAGCTGCACGACATAGCCCGTATAAGCGCCCATCATAATGAATTCACCATGCGCCATGTTGATCACGCCCATGACGCCAAAGGTGATGGCAAGGCCAATGGCGGCAAGAAAATAGATCGAAGCCAGCGAGAGAGCATCAAGACCAAGATCCGCAGCTTGACTGATCGCTACACGGGTTTCGGATGCGGCAAGTGCGGCTTCGGTGGCGGTTGTGACCGCTTGGGAAGGTTCCGTATAGACATCGAAGAAACGAAAGTTGGAAAGGCTTACGTTGATGTCCGCTTGAGTTACCCGGGGTGCTGCCAAGTTCCCGGAAACAAGCGCGTCATAAGCCGTGTCGCGTACAGCTTCGGTGGACAATTGCGCCACTGGAAAACCCGCGATCCGACCCCCTTTAATGTTCGCCTGAAGGGCTGCATCGCGGGCATCCGCGGTAATCTCTGCTGGTGCATCACCCCCAGCAACCAAAAGCGCATACGCCGATTTGAGCGTCAACTTATCGCTGCCAGCAATCACCTCTTGGGCGATGTTTGCATCTGGCTGTGTCTGCGAGATAACACGTGTTGTTGTCAGGATCGGGTTCAGCGTTGCGCGAAAATCAACGCCCAGATCCCCTGACATTTCGGTAATCGCCGCTACGCGGCTTGATACATCGCTGTCATAGGCCATGGTCATTAGTCGCTCCAACCGCGTCTTGCGGGCCAGAATATCTTCGTCCATTTCGCCTGCGATCGAGGCGCGTAGCGGTGCCAGTAACGCCGCCTCGGGATCGCGGGCAATCGAGTTCAGCGCATCCCCGCGTTTGGCGGGGTCAGGATCGGACAATTGGAATTGGACAAGGGCCGTCGCGATCATCGCCCGCACGCCGCTGTTGGGCTTGAGTTGCTTGAGATCGGTGGGGGCGACGGTGCCGACATCCGGACCATCATCAAAATCTTGGAGGGTATAGCTGCCATCTGCGTCCTTGGTCGCGGTAAAGAACAAACCATCTGCGCGGCGCTGCCAAATATCCTTGGCTTGCCAGACCTCCAGCACGGTCTGCATCTGCGGCAACCCGCTTGCCACCAGAGTGTCAATCGCCGGGCCAATCGTGCGGCGCGAACTTTTCTCGATCAACGCCCGCTGGCTTTGCAACACGTCTTGAACCGGGGTCGTTTGAGCCGAAACCCAAGTGGACAAGGAGAGCGCAATGCACAAGGCCAGCAGCAAGGTCTTCATAATCATATTCCAGGAAATCAGAGGTGGAGGGCACGCCGAAACGTGCCCTCGCGGTTGGGCCAGTAGTTGGGTCAGTAGTTAGACAAAGTCTGAACGCAGCTCTTTGTCTCGGTATTGTACATACCGCAGCCCAAGTCCTTCCAGTCCGACACCAGCTTGGCGGATTCTGGCAGGAAGTCAGTCCATGCATCCCCCGGCACTTCGGTGGTCTGGCTGATGATATCGAACTGGCCTTCTGCTGTGATCTCGCCGATCAGGACAGGTTTGGCGAGGTGGTGGTTGGGCAACATAACGGCTGTGCCTCCGGTCAGGTTCGGAAATTCCTGCCCGTACATTGCCGTGCGCACAGCGTCGACTTCCACACTATCCGCAGCTGTGACCGCGTTCACCCACATGTTGAAGCCGATGTAGTGGGCCTCCATCGGGTCGTTGGTCACGCGCTCTTCGCCCATGCGGTCTTTCCACGCGGCGATCCATTCGGCGTTGGCAGGCGTGTCTGCGGATTGGAAGTAATTCCACGCAGCGAGGTGCCCAACAAGGTTGCTGGTGTCCAGACCGGAGAGTTCTTCCTCACCAACTGAAAACGCCACAACCGGAATGTCATCGGCTGAAATACCCGCCGCTGACAGCTCTTTGTAAAAACCAATGTTCGCGTCGCCATTGATGGTCGATATCACGCCAACCTTCTTGCCGTCGGCCCCCAGTGCCACGACATCAGCCACGATCTTGGACCAGTCAGAATGGCCAAAAGGCGTGTAATTTACGAAGATATCGCTATCCGCGATGCCTTTTGATTTCAGATAAGCCTCAAGAATGTTGTTGGTCGTGCGCGGATAGACATAGTCGGTGCCAAGCAGTGCGAATTTCTCGATGCCCAATTCTTCGAGGAAGTAATCCGTAGCGGGAATGGCCTGCTGGTTCGGCGCGGCCCCTGTGTAGAACACGTTCTTGGAGCTTTCCTCGCCCTCGTATTGTACGGGGTAGAACAGCAGGCCGTTCAGCTCTTCGATGACGGGCAGCACAGATTTGCGCGACACAGAGGTCCAATTGCCAAAGATCACATCGACCTCCTGCACCGTCAGCAACTCGCGGGCCTTTTCCGCAAACAGCGGCCAGTCGGAGGCGGGATCGACGACGACCGCCTCAAGCTGGCAACCCAGCACGCCACCTATGGCGTTCTGCTGGTCGATCAGCATCTCCATCGTGTCTTTCAATGTGGTTTCGGAAATCGCCATTGTGCCGGAAAGCGAGTGCAGCACACCCACTTTGATCGGGCAATCAGCGGCGATGGCAGGCAGGGCCGTCAGCGTCGCAAGGGCGGTGGCAAGAGCAGTTGTCGTTTTCATATGATATCTCCGTGCAGGGACACCAGTCGCATCTTGCTCTCGCAAGACATGGCGATTAGCTACGCCCTGCAACTTAAATGTTGCAAACCGTGTGGCGGCTGGTCTGAGGTCCAATTCATCCGGTCGTCACACACCCCTAGTGTCTCCGTCACGATTCGACGGTAGGGGATGCGCCAAGGTTGCTGCGTTGCAGCACCCGGGGCAATTTTGTCTGTGCATTAAGTCATCCATTATACGTGAATGCTCAAAATTTGTGCGTCACTCACTGTAACTGCCGCGCAATTAATCATTTGCGCGATTTCGCCGGATGCTTTTGGTCTAATCTCTGCCGCATTGCGCCTCAATGTGATGGAATTACAGTCGACACGACAGATCGTTGAGGCCACTTATCAACCAATCACTGCATATCGATGTGCCTCGAACGGGGCTGTCCCAGCCGCGCGCGCATGGCACGGGAAGGCTGTCTGTGTTCGGTGATGAGCATGGCGTGACCCGCCTGCGTGACTTGCGCCAGTCAGGATCGCTCAGGTTGGTATTCCCGCGAACCCATAGGCAGGATGCCGAGGCCATTTTGGTCAATACGGCGGGTGGGATCACCGGCGGCGATCAGTTTTCCCTCAATATCAAGGTGCAGACAGGTGCCGCCCTGAGTATTACCACTCAAGCCGCAGAGCGTGCCTACCGCGCCCAAAGTGACGAGATTGCCCGCGTTACAGCGGACGTGTCGGTTCAAGACGGGGCCAGCCTGAATTGGCTGCCGCAAGAGTTGATCCTGTTTGACCGTTGCGCCTTGCAGCGCCGTTTGAGTGTTGATCTGGCCCCGCACGCCGGTCTGTTGATGGTGGAATCCGTGGTCTTTGGCCGCGCCGCCATGCGCGAAGTATTGCGCGATGTGATGTTTCAGGATCGCATCAAGATCACCCGCGATGGCTGCCCGCTCTATATTGACGGGATAGACCTGCACGGCGATGTCGCCGCACATCTGGCCCGCCGCGCCGTCGCAAACGGCGCCGGTGCCATGGCATGCGTCGTGATGGTTGGCCCTGATGCGCAGAGCCACCTTAAAAAAGTACGCACGCTGTTGCCTCAAACTGCAGGTGCCAGCATGCTGACTGACGATGTGCTGGTGATCCGACAGCTTGCCGCCGACAGTTTCGAGCTGCGGCGCAACCTGATCCCTATCCTTGAGCAGCTTTCAAACCACACTTTACCCACGTCATGGAGGCTATAAGCCATGCAACTGACCCCCCGCGAAAAAGACAAACTGTTGATCGCCATGGCCGCCGAGGTCGCCCGAAAACGCTTGGCGCGCGGCGTCAAGCTGAACCATCCCGAAGCGATTGCGCTGATCACTGATGCGGTTGTCGAAGGTGCGCGGGATGGACGGTCTGTTGCAGACATGATGGAGGCTGGCGGCCATATCGTAACCCGCGACCAATGTATGGAAGGCATAAGTGAGATGATCCACGAGGTGCAGGTCGAAGCGACCTTTCCCGACGGAACCAAGCTGGTCACCGTCCACAACCCCATCAGATAGGAACCCGCGATGATCCCCGGAGCACTCTTTCCCGCGACAGGCGCACTGACCCTGAACGCTGATGCCAAAGCTGTCACGCTGATGGTCGCCAATACTGGTGACCGCCCCGTGCAGGTTGGCAGCCACTACCATTTCGCCGAAACCAACCCCGCACTGGAATTTGACCGACACGTCGCGCGGGGTCTGCGCCTTGATATTGCGTCGGGCACCGCTGTGCGGTTTGAACCCGGTCAACGCCGCGAAGTGCAGTTGATCCCGTTCGGCGGGGCGCGGCGCGTGTTTGGTTTTAACGCCCAAGTTATGGGAGACCTGTAATGCCCACCCAAATCCCCCGTGCGCAATATGCCGCGATGTATGGTCCCACGACGGGTGATCGTCTCCGGCTTGCTGATACCGACTTGATCATCGAGGTGGAGCATGACCTGACCACTTACGGCGAAGAGGTAAAGTTTGGCGGCGGCAAAACCATCCGTGACGGGATGGGCCAGTCCCAAGTCACCCGCGCGGGCGGTGCTGCTGATACGGTCATCACCAACGCGCTGATCGTGGACCATTCCGGCATCTACAAGGCTGACGTTGCATTAAAAGACGGGCTTATCCACGCCATCGGCAAAGCGGGGAACCCCGACACACAATCAGGCGTCGACATCATCATCGGCCCTGGCACCGAAATAATTGCGGGTGAAGGTCGCATTTTGACCGCAGGCGCTATGGACAGCCACATCCACTTTATCTGCCCCCAGCAGATGGAGGACTCCTTGCATTCCGGTGTGACCACCTGTTTTGGCGGCGGCACCGGCCCTGCGCATGGAACGCTGGCCACCACTTGCACACCAGGTCCGTGGCACATCGGGCGGATGTTGCAATCCTTTGACGGCATCCCAATGAACATCGGCTTGTCGGGCAAAGGCAACGCGAGCCAACCTGACGCCTTGGTCGAAATGGTCAACGCGGGGGCCTGTGCGCTGAAACTGCACGAGGATTGGGGCACGACCCCTGCCGCGATTGATTGCTGTCTGTCGGTTGCCGACGACATGGATGTTCAGGTGATGATCCACACGGACACATTGAACGAAAGCGGCTTTGTCGAACATACCGTCGCCGCGATGAAAGGCCGCACTATCCATGCCT
Source organism: Granulosicoccus sp. (assembly GCA_047623555.1). Taxonomy (GTDB): domain Bacteria; phylum Pseudomonadota; class Alphaproteobacteria; order Rhodobacterales; family Rhodobacteraceae; genus NORP181. The sequence goes on along the minus strand of JBLHMP010000052.1, from coordinate 20,446 downwards.
TCCATACCGAAGGCGCGGGCGGTGGACATGCCCCCGACATCATCAAGATTTGTGGGGATTCGAATGTCATTCCATCCTCCACCAACCCGACTCGACCCTTTACGGTGAATACGCTGGAAGAGCACCTCGATATGCTGATGGTCTGTCACCACCTTGATAAATCTATCCCCGAAGACATCGCCTTTGCCGAAAGCCGCATCCGGCGCGAGACGATTGCCGCCGAAGATATCCTTCACGATATGGGCGCGTTTTCGATCATTGCTTCGGATTCACAAGCCATGGGTCGCGTCGGCGAGGTGCTGATCCGCACGTGGCAAACAGCAGACAAGATGAAGAAACAACGCGGTGCATTGGCGGAGGAAACTGGCGACAATGACAACATGCGGGTGCGCCGTTACATCGCAAAATACACGATCAATCCGGCGGTTGCCCAAGGGGTAAGCCATGTCATAGGTGATATTTCAGTGGGCAAGCGCGCTGATCTGGTGTTGTGGAACCCTGCATTCTTTGGCGTTAAACCCGAGATGGTCTTGATGGCAGGCACCATCGTTGTGGCGCAGATGGGCGATCCGAATGCGTCGATCCCCACGCCGCAGCCCGTCTACAGCCGCCCGATGTTCGGCGCTTACGGCACTGCGCTGCGACATACGTCGGTCAGCTTTGTCTCGGGGGCCGCACAAGCTGCAGGGATTGGCGACACGCTTGGACTGGCCAAACAAACGGTTGCGGTGAAAAATACGCGAAACATTGGCAAAGCAGACATGACCCTGAACGATGCCCTGCCGCAAATCGATGTACATCCCGAAACCTACGAGGTGCGTGCGGACGGGGTTTTGTTGACCTGCCAACCCGCCGAAGTCCTGCCGATGGCCCAACGCTATTTCATGTTCTGAGAGGACGCTATGACACAACTTGCTATCGCGCAAACCCTGCACCGCAAGGGGCATTGGAATGGTCCTGCAAAGACTTGCGAGCTGGATTACACTGGGCGGTTCCTGCGCCGCAAACGGTTGACCATGACAACGGGCGAGCCCTTCATCGTTGATCTCGCGCAGACTACCTCGCTGGATGACGGCGACGCGCTTGAGCTTGATGGCGGCGGGTTGGTCCAGATCACTGCGGGCGTTGAAGAGCTTTATAAAATATCCGGCCCCGACCTTGTGCGGCTGGCGTGGCATGTGGGCAACCGTCATACTCCCTGCCAGATTAATTCGGATCACCTGCTGATCCAAGCCGACCCCGTCATTGGTCACCTGCTCGAACACCTCGGCGCTGTTGTTGAGCCGCTTACCGCTCCCTTCACCCCCGAAGGCGGCGCATATGGTCATGGCCGCACCCATAGCCACGCACATGTGGCCACTGCGCATGAGCACTGAGCGGAATGTTCTGACCCTCGCGCAATGGCTGTCACCTGCCTTTCCCGTCGGGGCCTTTGCCTATTCGCACGGGCTGGAAACGGCCATTCAAAGCGGCGCGCTTGCAAATGCCTGCGATCTGGAAAAATGGATATCCGATGTATTGAACTATGGCAGCGGGAGAAACGACTGCATCCTGTTGCGCGCGGCTTATGGGTGCGGGTCTGATGCTGCCTTGGAGGATGTTAACCAAACGGCTTTGGCGGTTTCCGCGTCCAGCGAGCGCGTCTTTGAAACACAGCTTCAAGGGACCGCATTCAGTCAGACGACTGCCGCAATTTGGGGTGGTGATGGGTCTGCGCTTTGCTACCCTGTCGCCGTTGGTTACGCAGCCGCGCACATGCAATTTAACGTCGATTTGACCGCGGCGCTGTATCTACATGCCTTTGCCAGCAATCTGGTATCTGCGGCGGTGCGGGCTGTGCCACTGGGCCAAACCGATGGGCAAAGGGTTATCGCAGCGCTCATCCCGATGTGCGACCAGATTGCCAAGGATACCCAAACCACCACGCGGGATGATCTAAGTAGCACCGCCTTTCTCTCGGATATCGCAGCTATGCAACACGAAACGCTTCAACCAAGGATATTCCGCTCATGACAGAACTCAACGGTCCATTGCGCATCGGTATTGGTGGCCCTGTGGGTGCTGGTAAAACGACCCTGACAGCCTGCCTTGCCCGCGCATTGCAGCCCGATTTTTCGATCGGGGTGATCACAAATGACATATATACTCAAGAGGATGCAGAGGCGCTGATGCGAATGCAAATTCTGCCGCAAGACCGCATCATTGGTGTCGAAACAGGCGGTTGCCCCCATACCGCCATTCGCGAGGACGCCTCGATCAATCTTGCCGCCATCGCCCAGATGCGCGCGCGCCATTCTGATCTTGATATTGTTTTGATCGAAAGCGGCGGTGACAATTTGTCGGCGACCTTCAGCCCCGAACTGGCAGACGTAACACTCTATGTGATCGATGTGGCAGCAGGAGAAGACATACCGCGCAAAGGCGGGCCAGCGCTGACGAAATCGGACGTGCTGGTGATCAACAAAACCGATCTTGCACCGCATGTTGGTGCATCGTTGGATGTGATGAAGCAAGACTGCGAAAAAATGCGTAACGGGCGGCCATACGTTTTTTGCGCGCTGCGGCACAGTGAGGGGGCTGACGAGGTTCTAAACCACATCCTAGAAATTGGGGGGCTTTCCAAGGTTCGTTGACGGCGGCCAAACTCGCCAACTTATTCAGAGAATTTCAGGGTAAATTTCCGGCCATTTAGTCATGCTATGACCTTTGAAATCGCTCGGCAAAAAAGTCCAAAAACACACGTATTTTTGGCGCTAGATTTCGTTTGCTTGCGAATATAACAGCCACATCGGCATGTTTCTGAGCATATGCTGGGAACAACCTCGTCAGCTCGCCCGATGCGATCTTATCGGCGACAACGTAGGATGATAATCTTGCGATGCCCAAACCGGACAGGGCGGCTTTGAAAACGGCGTCTGCGCTATTGCCGACAAAATTTCCGGTGGCAATAACTTTGTACTCAATACCATCCAATTCTGCCTCCCAGGCGTTTCTGCCAACAAAGTTGGACGTCCGCAGGCAATTGAAATTCGCCAAATCGCTGAAAGTCTTTGGGGTGCCATATGCCTCGAGAAATGCGGGAGACGCGCAGAGGATGCGTTCGTTTTTCATGATCTTTCGGGCAATAGCGTTTGGGTTTATCAACTGTTCAGAAAAGTTGATTGCTACGTCAAAGCTCTCATCTTCCAGATCGACCTGACGATCGGTCAACTCCAATGAGATGGTGATTTCAGGATAGAGTTTCAGAAACTCAGGCAGAGCGTTGATCAGTTGATACTTACCAAATGCGACGCTTGAAGCGACGTTCAGCACGCCCTTTGGATTGCCGTTGAAACTGGAAATATGTGCTTCGGCCTCCAGAAATTTGTCTGCCACAGCCCGACACTTTTCATAATATTCGCGGCCTTCGTCGGTCATGGCAACACCGGCCTTTGTGCGGTGCAACAGCCTGTGCCCTACGTGATCTTCCAGATGTCGAATCTGCTTGCTGACGGCCGAAGGCGTCTGTCCACTTGATCTGGACGCCGCAGAGATACTGCCCATTTCAACTACCTTTACATAGACGAGCATCTGCGAGGATACGTCCATCATCGGTGACATCCTTTCCTTTTTGGCAAGTCCCCTGTGCGCATTGAACGGGTTGGAGATGCGGACTGTTAGCGATATCTGCTGCAGTGCAGCATATATACTGCGCCGCAGCAACCATAAAGGAAACGTAAGATGCCGATAGCAACTTCCTATTCGAATACGCGACCAAGGGCCATTCTTGAAGATCTGCAAAATCGCTTTGGTGCTCTGCTATTGGCAGCAAAAGCCGCACGCGCGCGCAGACGCCGGTTTGTCTCGACACTTTCCGAACTCTGCGCTCTTTCAGACCGTGAACTTGCGGATCTTGGGATACCCCGCGCGCATATCCGCCGCTTGGCGCTTGAGGAATCATACATGGAGCATGCAGATGAAAAGTAATGTCAGCAGCATCGATATGGCTAGCGACAAGCCACAATTGCACTATTTGGCGAGATTGGCCGCGTCATTCGTTAGCAGCTGCGCATTAAAAATCCGGACAGGGTTTTCAAATTTTCACACCAGGCTTCAGATTGGTAGAATGGAAGCCGTCTTGGGCAATTTGTCCGACGAACAACTTGCTAAAGTTGGGGTCAAGCGCAGCGGCATAAAACGTCATGCGGAGTATCTGGTCGGATCCGAATACGACGGTCTTTAACAAGCGCCCAACCCAGACGATTTATGAAATTCCCGATGCCAATTACCTGCTCCGATGGCTTGGCATTGGGAGGTCTTGGGACTCGCTCCTCCCAGAGTTTTCCCGAGGCCACCTATTAACGGCCCTTCCTCCCGGAACCCGTTAAGACTTGGGTCAACATGTTCACCTCCTCCCGAACATGTTGGCCCCTTTTTCCATGACGGGCTTCCCATTGCAGTTTTCAAGGAATGGTAACCTTCTCCACGTTGTACAAATTCATGGATTTAAAACTGCATTAATGACCGCGTTGGCCTTTACTATAAAGCAACCGATTTGCGGCGACGCGGCAGGTTTTCGTGCTGCGAGTGCACACAGCGAAAAATTGACACTTCTGCAAAGGGCTCAAAACCGCCGTTCGCTGCACCCGGCACGAAGGTCAGGTTTGGACCGTTCGCGACTAACTTACCCATGGCCTGGCTTTCGGCATCGTCGCCGTCACCACGACCTCCCGCAACATCCCGCCATCCAGCAACCCCTCGCGCACCGAGCCCAGCGCCTGCCACCAATCTTCATAGGCCCGCCGCGCGCCTGCGATCTGCTCCGGATGCGGCCGCCACGTCACCGGGCAGGACAGAACTTCAACCGTCCGCCATCGCCCGCGATACAGAACCTGCTCAATCCCCACGACCTCGGTTTTTGCCCTCTCGCCATGCTGGTTGCATCTGGTCTCAACCGGCACACAGCGCGGCACGGCACCCGGCATCCAGTCTGGCGTCAGCCGCGCGCGGGCGAGTTCTGCCACGCGAATGGCCATGCGTTTGCCGCCCAGCGCATCGGGTAAACCAGCCAGAGTGGCAGCAATAACCTCAGCATCCTCGTGGGTGTAACTGCCGATTTTGTACCGTCCGCCGTCAACCTGACAGCCAAGCCGGGCCTGCTGGATCAGAACATACTCAAAGCCATATCCGCTGGCTTCTTCGACGGAATTAGTCGGCGGCGGCAATTCCAGCTGCGCCTTTTCTACCCCAAACGCCCATTCCAGAATTGCCTGCACGCCCAGCGCGCGTTTGTGTTTTCCACCACTGCGGGTGATGCGTTGCTGAATGGTCATATCACACCCCGCATCCGCAGCTGTTCGGGTGTCACCAGCCCCTTCGCCAGCATCGCATCACGGATGACATTACCGATCATGTTGGGTGGTAGAAACCGATCGGAATTCACCAGATCGGTGTAGAATACCAACTGCTCGCTCAGACTCGCTCTGAGACCCTGCTATGCCGGGAGGTTTGATGGGACTCTGGTGGCTGTCTCAGGCGCTGGGCGGGCCGTTCCATTGCCCGGTCGAGGGCCTTGGGTCCGTCCGGCGGCGCGGGGTGGTTGTGGCGCGTCTCCTCCGCCACTTCGAAGATGACTGCCTCCGACAATCCCAGATCATCCCGCCAGCGCTGGGCGTTTGCCCTGGCAGATGAACCCTGCCACCAGCCGGGAAGCGCTTCGTCAGGATCAATGCCCAGCGCTCTCAGCAGCTTTCCAAAAAATTCATCTGAAACAATCTCGCGCGCTTGCGCGTCCTCCTCCTTCTTTACTGGTTTACTTAAAGGTTCTCTTACAAGGTTAGTGTCCGAATTTCGGACACGGGATTGGCTGTTTTTCGGACACGGCTTTGGCTCTAAATCGGACACGGCCCCGTGTCCAATTTCGGGACACGGGTAGTTTCGCAAATGATTGTTTAAGTCGTTGTTTTCGTGATGTTCTCTTTTGATGCCTCTGTGTCCTAATTCCGGACACGGCTTTTCGTCGTTTTGATCGCCAAAAGGTGTCATTTCCGGCTCAGCATCCTCGGGCTCTGGTGGGAAACCATCCTCAAATCCGAGGATGTACCGCGTCGACATCTGCTGTTTGGAAATCGGGTCAATACGTTGAACCCGGCGGAGCAATTTCGCGCTCTCAAGGCGGATGAGATGCAGGTTCAGCGTTGGGCGGCTGATCTCACAATCATGGGCCAGACGCTCCTGCGCTGGAAAGCAGCCGTAGTCTGGGTTGTACTGGTCACACAGATGCCAAAGCACGATCTGGGTGGTGGGTTTCAGCCCGCGTTGCAGGATGGCTCAGTTGGTTCCCTGATGGCTCATGGTGCTGCCCTCCGCGGCCGGGAAGGAATGTGAGAATTGCGCTGGGCGTGTCGTACACGGGTTGTGAACCCATGATCAGCAAGGGCGACCAATGCGTCATCGACGGAGCGCACCAGCGCCCAGGCGAAACCCTGCATTTGCACAACGTCGCGAAACGCCACCTGCGCCGGGCGCAAACGCCCGGTTTTGCTTTTGACCTCGAGAAACAGCACCCGTCCTTCGGACAACAGGATCAGATCAGCAAAGCCGGCATGTACGCCCATGCCGACAAGGAGCGCCTGACGGGATTTCCCGTGCCGGTCCCCGGAGCTGACCTCATTGGCCGAATGATGAACGATCGAACCGCGGGGCAGGACAAAGCGAAGCGTCTGCACGATGGCGCGCTGGGCGTCGGCCTCGGGGGTCTTGCGCCGGGTCATGTCGCACCCCCATTCGGGGCAGCTTTGGCGGTTTCTGGCAAATGCGAACCCAGCAGCCGTGACACGCCCAGCGCGTCAGCATGCTCAATGGGATCCGAGCCGTGGGTGCAGATGACCCGGCACGCCAAGACAACCAACGTGTCCGGATAGTGGGCGATATCGGCCAGAACGGCACGCGCCTCATTTAGGCGGTCCTGTTGCCAATCCTCGTAGATGGTCCTGTTTTGGGAATTCTGGGCATCGAGGGCCGACGACGTGACAATTGCCGCGCCAGCTACACCCCGGTTCTGTTGGCCACTCATCTCGGGCCACCAGTTTTTCTGGTGCGCGATTGTTCCTTCTTCAGCAGCCAGGTTTTGATAACACTGCGCCGGTAGAACACCTTGCGCCTGGCCTTGATGCAGGCGGGGCCCGATCGTTGTCGCTGCCAGCGCCCCAGGGTCTCGACTGTGACGCCCAGCTCATAGGCCAGTTTCTGGCGGCTGATCCATCTGGCCAGCAGGCGGCCTGATCCCGGTTGTGTTGCGACTTGTGTTCGTTCCATGTCCGTCCTCCGTTGCATCACCCGAAGCAGGCTGATGTCCGGGAACAAAAGGAGCAGACGGGAAGGGGTGGCGGGGTGGCGCAGGGTGGCACTCATTTGCCGATATCGATGCCACCCCCTGTTTTGTTGACGCAAACGCATGCGGGGCCGATTTTCGGGGTGGAAGGTCCCCGGCGAGCGAAGGGCACAATTGGACCGGGCTGGCGAAATCTAGGGGCGTCAGGCGGCCACAAGCCAAAAAACACCAAATGAACGGACGATCCGTCTTTGAAGTATCCTGATCTGGAAGATTCCGAGAAAAACCGGCCGGTAATCAAACATCAGGCTCGGTTTCGTGCCTCATCGGTGCCTTGCAGAAGATTGGTGCGCGGAAACACGCTGGCGAAGCTGTCGCCGCCGTTATTCAGACGTGTTTTTGTGCCGCCGAATGCCGGTGAAACGCAGATGCACATCAGAAGGGGTGGCGGCAAGGCGCAGGGTGGCATTCATTTTTCCATACCGGTGCCACCCCTTTTTTCATTGGCTTTGGGTGATTTATTTACTGGAGAGTGTTTGGGGGTAAATCAACCATCAGGGGAATCTCGAAGAATCTGCGTCAAGAAAAATATTTGAGGCCGCGCCGAATTGAGAGCTTGTAGAATCGGGGGGGCATAGCGAGCTTTAACGTGGATCAGGCTCCCGAAATTTGCATGAAACCACTCTCTGGCGGGAGGTTTGTGCAGTATCGGGCGAGATGGCCCAAACAACCAAAAATGCACGATATGGCCCCGATCAAAAGAGGGCCGCACGGGCAAAATCACAATCGAGGCAGGCAAGCATGGGATTACCACCAAGGGCATTTTATTCAATTCATGAGGCTGCAGCACGTTGGGACTGCAGCCTGTCGGATATTGCGGGCAGGGCCTCGGTGGGCCGGTTCGCCATCGCCATCGGAATTGGTCCCACCCAATGCGGAGATCAGGCGCTTGCCGGGTTCGTGGCGGTTTCGGTTCCCGACATCCTGCCGCTGTTCGGCCATGGTGATACCGTACCCGGACACCAGAGGCTGAAACGCATCCGTGTCCTAAATGAACCGGACTGGCAAATTGTTACCCAACCTGTCGAGGGCATTTCCGTGTCTCTCGGTGATCTGATGATCATGGCAGAAAAGGCCCGGCAGTTCGAGGAAGAGTGCGACCTGCTGCGCCGCCCGGCCGCGCATATCGGATCGACCCCCAATTATGACTGGGACGGGATGTACCTCACCCTGGTCCTGCGGGTGAATGAGCAAGGCGTGCCGCCGACCCAAGCCGAATGGGTCGGCGAGATTCAGGAGTGGTTTGTCAGAACATCACCAAGCGGCAAGGTGCCCGACGAGCGCACAATCCGTCGTCGGATTACCCCGATCTGGAAGGCGCTGCGGGACCCCTGCTGTTAACCGTCCCGCGAACCATCCTCAGGCGCGGTTCTGCGCCTCGTACACGTCATGCACCAATGTTGGGCGTGGGCGAAACGCGCTGGCCACCGCGTCGACACCGGCGCGCAAGGGCGAATCCATCAGGTGGGCGTAACGCTGGGTGGTTTTGATCTGGGAATGGCCCAGCAGCTTGCCGATCATTTCCAGCGAGGCCCCGCCGCTGACCAGCAGGGAAGCGAATGTGTGGCGCAGATCATGGACGCGCACACCGTCCAGATCAGCGGCCTTCTGGATGCCGATCCAGAACCGGCGCAGCTCAACCACCGGCTGGCCAGGTACATCACCGGGAAAGAGCCATGAGATACCGTTGGGCACGATTAGCTGGCGTTGCCGCACAATGGCAGCAACCTCGCCTGAAATTGGCAGCCGGTGCACCTTGCGCTGTTTGGTGGTGGTGGCTGGCTTGGACCAACTGCCAAGCTCCAGATTGAATTGCTCGAACCGGGCTTGCCGCACCTCGCCAACCCGGGCACCGGTCAGCAGGCACATGCGCATGATGGTGGCGGCGCGCTGATCTTCGGCTGCATCCAGCGCCTCGGCCAGCCTGCCGATCTCGTCCTTTGACAGAAACCGCTCGCGCTCATTCTCAAGCCTGCGCCGGAACCCCGAGGCGGGATTGTCGGCGCGCCATTTCCAGCCAACAGCCAGCGTGAACATCTTGCGCAGCACTTCCCCAACCCGGTTTGCCCGGATCGGGGTGGGTTTGGGGCCCTGTAGTTTTCTTGCGCGATTGTTGGGTTTGGTTTTGGAGGGTCGGGAACGTCCAGCGGCGATCTTGGTCAGCAGCTTTTCAACATCCGACGAGGTGATCTCGGTAACGAGGAGATTGCCCCAGTCCGGTTCCACCAGCTTGCCCAGCATGGATTTCTGATCCGAGGCGTTGGTGGGGGACAAATGCGGCAGGTGTTCTTCGGTATAGCGGTCGATCAGATCTTTGAACCGGGGCGCTTCGCGACCCTGTTCGCGATGACCAAGCGGGTCGGCCCCGGCATCAATCTCGCGCCGCAGATCCTTGGCCCGCTCCCGCGCGGCAGTGGTCGACCATTCAGGCCAGCGCCCGATGGTCATCCGCCGCTGCCGCCCAGACCTGCGGTAATCAATGGTAAACGCCCGGCTGCCGGACCGGTATATGCAGATGGCAAAGCCTCGCACCTCGGTGTCGAAAATCTGGTAATCCTTACCCTTGACCGGCTCGGCCTCCCGTACGGACTTTTCGTTCAATCGTATTCGCTTGGGCATGATACGCCCTCCCTTCAGTCATGACATGACGCGTAGATCTGCGCTCTTATCAAGCTTGGCATGAAGGAAGGGGTGGCGGGGTGGCGCAGGGTGGCACTCATTTGGCCAGAGGCATGCCACCCCTGTGTTTTATGGGGATTGTGAGGCGCTTGATGAGTTGAGTGAACAGGAAGTTCGGATCGGATTATTTCTGACCCATCGGCAATGAACCTTTGTCAGCAGCGGGATTTAATAGCAGACATCGCGGTTTAAGAAGTTCACTGCAAATTGGCGACACCCGTATCCCTTAACAATGTACGTCCAATTCAGGTATTGGGTTTTGGAGATTGCCCAGAGAAAATTGAGTTTCACAATTGCCAGTTTAGCTTCCAATCCCGGCCAATCGATATGCGCCTTCGGAGTGTGATGTGTCGCCAGCCATCCCGCGCCGTACAATTTCGAGCACGTAGAGTTCATCATGCTCCACATTTGCAAGGTTTACCTCGGTGCCCAGGATTGCCACCATACGGGCTGCAACCTGGTGTTTGATATCGCGCGTCGTACCGGGAAGTATTACGACAGGCAGTTCAAAAATCAGAACCTCTGGTGGAAAATTTTCGGACAGCCTGCGGATCAGTGCTTCGCGTGGGCTGGGTCCATCAAACATTTCATAGGCTTCGAGATACACCGCGACGGCCCCTGCGTTCAGATATGTCTCGACATCCTCAATAGTTCCATCGTCGCTCATCGCACCCTCTTTGCGCCCGACTTCGCCCAATACCTGCAACCCATAGGCTTGGCGGGCATGTCGGACCGCTTCGGACTTTTCGGACGTGGATAAGGCAACAAGATTTTCCGAAACCTCGACCGCTGCAAAGCCAAATTCACACAACTCGGACAGGAGGATGTCATATGTACACTGCTGGAGGGCGAGTTCGGTAAAAAGGCCACCATTGGCTGTGGATATCCCGGCTTCTCGATAAGCGTTCAGCTTACGTTTGAGCAGTTCACATGGCATGAAGCGAGGGATACCTCCGGCTACCTTGGCCTTGTCGATCAAATGCCCCGCGCTGGCGATGATGTCAGCTTGCTGGGCCTCGGGGATACCCCAGTCGATCATCATCGTGACGCCACATGTGCGCGGCTTTTCCTGCCTTTTGGGGCACCGGGATGTCTGCAAACGCTATTTGGGTCATATCTTAGCCTTTCGGTTTGAGCGTGGAAATCAGGATCACTCCGGCGGACATCAGCATGAACACCAGGGCAATCGGATGGGTAAACAGGAAAAACGGATCGCCACCCGTGGCCGCAAACGCCTGTCTGGCACTTTCCTCCAGCTTTGCACCAAGGATGAAGGCAATGACAAACGGCAGCGGAGAGATGGCCACTGCACGCATGAAATAGCCAAGCCCGCCAAAGGCCAGCGCAAACCAGATGGCCTCCATCCTGGTTTCCTGAACATAGATGGCCGTCAGGGTCAAAAGCAGGACAACCGGCAGCAGGATATGTTTCGGGATGCGGATCATCACCCCCATCGACCGCATGAAAACCCCGCCGATGGTCCAGTTCAAACCATTAGCTATGAACATTGCAGTGAACAGGCCGAACGCCACAACAAGCTCGGGATTGACGCTATCGGTGGTAAAGCGGAAAACCGAAGGGCCGGGGTTGAAGCCGCCAATGCTTTCGGCAGCAAGGATCAGAAAGACGGCGGCGGCGTTACCGGGAATACCGAGCGAAAGGACCGGGATCAGGTTGGCACCCGAAACGGATGAATTGGCGGCCTCGGTTGCGGCGATCCCTTCGGGGGCTCCGGCACCGAAATCAGGATCCTCTGCTGACTTGCGTTTCTGATACCGCCCTTTGCCGAGCGTATACCCAAGCGTGGCCGCCAGGGTTGATCCGATACCGGGCAATGCACCAATGGCTGTGCCGACAACAGCAGAGCGCGCGATGTAAGGGGCTAACCGCCGGATATCGGCCCAGTGCAGCCGTTGATCGCCGCTGTCATGTATCACCGCAATCTGCCCGCTTTGGCGTTTCTCATGCCACAGTTCTTCCAGCCCGGTGAAAACCGCGCCGATGATCAACACACCCAGAACCGCCGTGGTAATCGGAAACCCCTGCGCCAGTTGCGGCGTGCCCATCGACAGGCGCGGATAGAAATCTTCGCCGGTGCCGATAAAGACCGCCAGCAGCCCCAAACCGGCCGAAATTAGGCCCTTGGCGGGCGAGCCGCCAATCACCGCTGCAATGAAGGAAAGAGACAGAATCAAAAGTGCGGTTTTCTCGGGCAGGTCCAGATAAGCTTCGACCAGTATCGCCAGAAACGGAGCGCAGACGATCAGGACAATGTCGGAAAATGTATCCCCCGAGGCGGACGAGAAATGCGCGATCCTCAGGGCCTTTTTCGCTTGTCCCTTCTGGGTCATCGGATAGCCATCCAGCGTTGTCATGAACGCATCCGGCGTGCCTGGCGTGTTGAACAGGATCGCCGGCACTGCCCCGCCCACGGTTGCGCCTTTCATGATCCCGATCAGGAAACCCATCACCGGCAACAGGGCATCGGCGGAATAGCCAAAGACCGAAATCAGAATGGGCAGCGAAATCGCCATGGCAACTGGACCGGCCAGCCCTGGGGTCGCCCCGACAGCAATGCCCAGAAGAAACCCGCACAGGATCATCACCAAGGTGATCGAGACCGGCAGGCCCAACACAGAAAACAATTCTGGCCCCTGAAAAACCGACAGGATGCCAAGCTGGATATAGTCGAGAACACCCATCAAACGTCGCCGTTCGGGGGCAACAGAAGGTCTTCGAAGGGTAAATCGTAGATCGCGATGAGAGCAAGAACTGCAACCATCGAGACTAACAGGATTTTGGTGTTGATCCGCCCTTCGATCAGACTGATCAACCCGGCGATCATCACGATGCCACCAAGGAAGTAACCAATGTATTTCCAAGGTGCCGTGTCGCGCAACAGGCGGTATTCCAGCGGTTCACCCGCAAAAACGTTAGCGATGTTGACTGCAACAGGCCCGGCGTAGCGCATAATAACAAGGCTGATCGTCAGGATCAGGAAAATTGCCCCAATAAATCGCAGATTTCCTGCCGTCACTCTTGGTTGCCGGGGCACATTACGTTCAAAAATGATTAGAACAACACCGCCAATCACCAAGAATACGGCGGCCACGCTCGGGGCCAACGCGTCGCCAATCACGACGCGGCGGCGGACTTTTTCGATCAGACCCGTTTCTGTATCCAGAGGAATCCAGACAACAAGCAGAACCAGCGCGAATGCGAGACACACAAGGCCCAGAACGAGATTGCTTCGCGATTTGACGGGAATAAACAAACTGGGCCCTCTCGTTTGGGGCATTGGGCTCGGAGACTCCGGGCCCGCGAAGTCCTTGTTATTCGCTCGATGCCGCCAGAAGATCACCAGCATTGGCGTACTCACCGGCCAGAAGTGCCGTCAATTCCTCGCTGGAAATAGTGGCCGATCCACCGAATGCCTTCTTAATGATACCACCGGCTTTGGTGCTTTCGTCTCGCGCAACGCCGGCAATCGCAGCAGCAAGGGCGTCGCGGGCTTCGGCCGGAACACCGGCAGGCGCTATAAACACGAAATATCCATCACCGTTAAAGGGTACGCCCAAATCGGCCAGTGTTGGTGCATCGGGTGTCTGAATCAACGGAACCGATAGTCCAGAGGCAAGGTTGACCAGATCACCTGCGGCCACGCCTTTGCCTTGGATTCCGGCCATAAAGCCGATGTCCAGATCGCCTGCGTTGACGCCATTCATCACCGCTTTGCCGCCCTTGAGGGGAACGATGTTGAATTCGACGCCCTGCGATTTGCCCAGAAGATAGACGATATCACCGAGTTTCGGACTCATCACACCAAAGCGGATTTCCTGACCACCTTTCGCTGCGGCGACCACGTCATCGAAGGTTTTCCAGCCTTTGGATGATAACGAGACAATCCCCATCTGAAACCCGGCGGTGGTGGTGATACCGGTAAAGTCCGCGGGGGTCATTCCAGCTTTGGCAGCGGCCATGTTATAGCCAAGCGTTTCGGTTACGACGATGCCAATGACCGTGCCGTCATTCGGCTGGCCTTTCATGGCTGCCGCCAGGTTCAGACCACCTTTGCCCGTGACTTGCTCGGGGATGAATTTCCATCCCATCTTGGCCTCCAGTGCCTCGGCAATCAGACGTGCCTGGGTGTCGGCACCGCCTCCGGCCCGAAACGCGATCATCATTTTGATCGGACCCGGCGGGGTCCAGTCGGCAGCAAACGCGCCGGTTGCCATTGCCGCGATACCAAGTGCCGCGACACTTGCCCTGAGAATGCGAAACATGATCTTCCTCCCTGAAAGTTTCGTGTTTCCCCAAGCCTGCACAGAATTAGTTGATGCGTCAACTATAAAGTTGACCAGTCAACCAAAATCTGCCAGGCTCGGATCAACACTCCGGGAAGAGACAAATGGTAGAAATGAAACTTGAACAGGTCACAGCAGAAATTCCTCTGCGGCAGATGGTGACCTTTCGCCTGGCTCATCTGCATGCCAGGATAAATGCGCAAGCTGCCAGAATTCTTAATGAATCTGCCGGTATCTCGCTGTCGCAGTGGCGCATTCTGGTGATGATAGAAATCTACGGAAAAATCACCCCAACCGAGTACGCGAGACGCACGGAAATTGACAAGGGTCTGGTCAGCCGCACAGTCAAGGGAATGATAAAAGAAGGTCTGTTGAGCAGCGAACCAAGCGTTTCCGATCACCGGTCCCATCTGATTAACATGACCAAAAAGGGATATGCCGCCTTTGAAAAGGCCCGCCCACACATGCGCAATCGTCAGGCGCATCTTTTGGACAGTATGACTTCGAGCGAGCGTAAAGCCCTTTTTTCTGCCTTGGAGAAAATGGAATTGGCGATTGACGAAATGGAATCGCAGACGTGACGTCCAACTTTTTGATCCTCATGTCCGATGAACATCAGGCCCGGGCCATGGGCTGTGCCGGGCATCCCTTCGTAAGAACACCCAACCTCGATGCATTGGCCGCACGGGGTACAAGGTTCACGGACGCCTATACCCCATCGTCGATCTGCGTTCCGGCGCGGGCGAGTTTCGCAACCGGCCGCTATGTGCATCAGACCCGACTCTGGGATAATGCGATGCCTTATACTGGTGAAATCCCCGGCTGGGGTCATGCGTTGCAGGCCAAAGGCGTGCCGGTCGACTCCATTGGAAAACTGCACTACCGCTCCGAAGAGGACCCCGCCGGGTTTGACACCGAACATATCCCGATGATGGTTGCTGGAGGTGTTGGCATGGTATGGGCGTCAATCCGAAAAGAAGATGAGCGCATCATGGGCAAAGGCCGGATGCTGGGTGAATACATTGGTCCCGGCACCAGCAGATACACTGATTATGACGCCGCGGTCACCAAACGGACAGAGCAGTGGCTCATGGAACGCGCGGCTTCGGACGATAACCGCCCGTGGTGCCTCTATGTCGGGCTGGTCGCCCCGCATTTCCCGCTGGTGGTTCCGCAAGAATACTATGACCTCTATCCGGTCAACAGCTTGCCAGATGTGAAACTGCACCCTCGCAATGGCTATGTCCGCCACCCGTGGGTGGAAAAACAAAATGCGTTCATGGACAGTGAAGCCAAGTTTGCGGATGAGGAAGAGCGGCTGTCGGCCATTGCTTCCTACTACGGTCTCTGTTCCTGGCTCGATTACAATATCGGCGAGGTACTGTCGGGGCTGCAGGCCTCCGGCATGATGGACAATACCACGGTCGTCTACACGTCTGATCATGGCGACAATGTTGGGGCGCGCGGACTTTGGGGCAAATCGAACCTGTATCAGGAAAGCGTTTCGGTGCCGATGATTATGGCCGGGCCGGATGTGCCGAAAGGCACCTGTGAAACACCGGTCAGCCTGATCGACCTTTCGGCAACGATAACCAGCCATTTCGGGGCCGACCTGAACGGGGTGGGCGGCGCCCGCTCATTGGAGAATATCGCGCGGGAACCGGATGATAAATCCCGCGTGATCTTCAGCGAATACCACGCCGCCGGAGCAGTTTCTGGGGCCTTCATGCTGCGCAAAGGCCGTTTTAAATACAACCACTATATCGGTTTTGCGCCCGAGTTGTTCGACCTCGAAGCAGATCCCGAGGAAATGACAGATCTTGCCAGTGATCCAATCTATGCAGACACTCTGGTCGCAATGCAGACGGACCTGCGCGCCATCTGCGACCCCGATGCGGTCGATGCACAGGCATTTGCCGATCAGGCCGACCTGATCGAACGTTTGGGCGGACGAGACGCTGCCGTGAAACTGGGCGCACCGGGCGCAACTCCCCCACCAAAGGTAACAACATGACGATGAAACTGACGATTCTGGGCTCCGGCTCTCCCGAAGCTTATGTCCGACGCGCCTCTACCGGTTATCTGCTGGAAATCGGCAACGACAGGATCCTGTTCGACTGTGGTGGCGGTGTCGTCGACAACCTGATCCGCTCGGGCAGATTACCAGCCGAAATCACGCATATATTCTTTACCCACTACCACTCGGATCACATGATGGATTATGCCCGGCTGGTTCATGCAGCCTGGGATGAAGGTGGCAAACCAATCAGGGTATTCGGCCCGCGCCCGCTGCTAGCCATCAACCAAGGCTATTTCGGACCCGATGGTGTTCTGCAAAACGATCTTCGGGCACGGACCGAACTACCGCAGAGCCAACAGGTATGGGTTGCCCGCGGAGGAACCTTGCCGCGCCTCTGGCCCAGCCCTGAAATCACCGAAATTGAACCCGGGTTTACCCTTGAGGGTGACGGCTGGACGCTAAACTGTGCCCAGGCGACTCATGCCCAGCCAATTCTGGAATGCCTTGCTTTCTCGATCGAACAGGACGGGCGGAAATTTGTCTATTCCGGCGATACGGGTATCAACGATCAGGTTACGGCCCTGTGTCAGGATGCAGATTTCCTGCTTCACTGGTGTTATCGCGGCAGTGGCGAACAGGTACACCCATCGCTAATGGCGATGAGCCCGGACCCCGGGGAAGTCGCCCGCATGGCAGAAAGCGCAGGCGTGAAGCGGCTGTATCTCACCCATTTCCGCATCCATATGGACGGCGAAGCAAGCCATACCGCTGCGACCGCTGATCTTGCCGAACATTTCAGTGGTGAAGCGGGGATCGTGGAAGACTTGCAGGCATATGAAATCTGAGGGCAATTTGGCCGTTTGACGGGCAATTTTCACCTGTGCTCCGGCGCCACAACGCGTCATCCGAATGTTTGGATTTGTGATCGCCAGATATTTGCCAAAACATTCGTGTGGGATTTCTGGCGGGTTTCAATCAGTAGCCGCCATCTCATCGAAGGCAAAATGCTTACGTTTCTGATCTTCTGCTGAATCGCGTTACCTCAACGCCACCTCAACCCTTGAAAGACGTTTTCGCGCGGTCTGTATCGTCGAATGTCGCCCAAAGACGGTGAGTGCCGGAATCTATATCTTGCGATTTCAAACGCTTATCATACAAGTCGTTGATATTGTTAACTTATTGGAATCATTGAGATTTAGGCTCATAACCTGAAGGTCGTAGGTTCAAATCCTACTCCCGCAACCAAAAACTAAACGTTATCAAATGCTTAAAACCCGACTTAAACAGTTGGACTTTTGCGCGCGCGTTTTACCTCAACGCCACCTCAACGTTTGACGAGTCGTGTAGAGAAACTACTTAAAATCAATGCGGTAGAGTGAGCGCCCGGCGAACCCACCCTACTGCAGACTAAGGGCACCAGCTGCGTTCATGTCTGAGCGTAGGGCCGTGGCATGACGGGCGCAGCTGTCAGGAAGTCAACGATCATGGATAGTCTCAGTGCCTAGAGAGCCTTCTGGCGTTTTCGTCTCTCATGATTAAGCACGATCGCAATATCCGGCGGGCCTCATCCTCTCCTTCTTGGTCAACGAGGCTCTGCCACGAAGCCGTGTCTCGAATACCGTCCAGTGTTCCTTCGACAAGGAGATCGAGTTGTTCCTCAGTGTACGGGGTTGTGCGATCCGCTGACTCGTCAGCCACCCATGATGGCAGATCCCAATCGTGGACTTTGAGCGTTTCTGGCTCAGGCTTTCTGCTCATGATACATGACCTTCCGGTGAGGGCGCTCAGGCCCTGTTCAGCGTATGTCTGTTGCTATTCGAGCGTAGCGCCAGAGCATCAGCTCGTCGAGTCGACTGATCTTGTGATTAGCAATTCGACCGACTACGTCGTTGAGACATGCTTGGGGTTTAACTTTGTTTGGCTTGGCGATTTTCCCTCTGTAACCTGAGCCCCCGAAATCTTACGGCGTTTACAAGTAGTGCACAAAAAAAGGCGATGACGCGAAGATCACCAATCGTAGGCTGCGGGGGAAGAAGTTGACGGAGAATCCAGCGTTGCTTGGCGTGTCTTGGAGGACAGTATATCGGGCGTATTAAGCCAACGACTTCAAGGTGCTTCAGTGCGGCCCGTCATTGCTGCCATTCATGCGTTGCGCAGCATTTTTTCAGTTGAAACGTTGGTCGGCGGACAAACCGTCCTTCACAACCGGTACAGAAAAATAGCGGTATACTATCTTGACCTTTGTCGGCATCTATTTGTGAAGTATGATTTTCAAGTTTGAACTGCACAAAGTCAGGACACCACGATGAGCGATATGACCAACGAATTCATTAAGTTGACCGCAACCGAAGCCGTCGCTCGTCTCCGCTCTAAAGAAGTGTCTCCACTTGAACTCGTTGAGGCCTCGATACAGCGCATTGAAGCTGTCGATGACAAAGTGAATGCACTACCTATTCACTGTTTTGAGCAAGCTCGCGCGCAAGCGAAGTCATTGGACATAGATGCACACGCGAAAAATCCAAAATCGCTATGTGGCCTGCCTATCGCGGTGAAAGACTACAACGATCTGGGCGGTGTCTTAACCACTTATGGGTCACCAATCTTTGCCGATAATGTTGCCAAACATTCCGACGCAACCGTTAGGCAGTTGGAAAGCAATGGCGCAATTGCTGTGGCCAAATCTAATGTGCCTGAATGGGCAGGCGGCAACACGTTCAATCCAGTCAATGGCACAACACGTAACCCGTGGGATTTACGCAAAAGCGCGGGCGGATCGTCTGGCGGGTCATCTGCGGCACTTGCCAGCGGATCAGTTTGGTTGGCGACAGGCAATGATCTGGGGGGCAGCCTGCGCACACCTGCTGCATTTAATGGCATTGTTGGCTTGCGTCCGGGGCCGGGCCGCGTGCCTCGGGGCACCCGTTTGCCATCGATGGATACGCTTTGGGTAGAAGGGCCAATGGCGCGCAATGTTGATGATTTGGCGTTGATGCTGGATGCGGGTGTTGGCCAACAAATTGACGATCCACTGTCTTTTGATCATTCGGGACCATCCTTCGTGGCCGCGTTACAAAAAGCAGGTATGCCAAAGCGTGTTGCTTTTAGCCACGATCTTTCAATCGTTTCGATGGAGAAAGAAATAGCCGAGGTTTGCGGCGGGGCCGCATCGATATTCGGCGATTTTGGCGCAGATGTAACAGATGACATCCCCGACTTTTCTGGCGTACTTGAGGCGTTCCAAACACTTCGTGCAGTTCTGTTCGCCACCCTGATGGAACCGATTTTGGCGCAGCACCGCGATAAGATAGCACCAGAAATAATTGGTAATATTGAGCGCGGATTGAACATCAAGCCGTCACAAATATTTGAGGCAGAACGCGTTCGGATCGAGCTATATAAGAAAGTTATCGCGTTCTTTGAAACCCACGACTTTCTTATTTGCCCCGCAGCATCCATCGCGCCATTTCCGGTCGAGCAGCGCTATGTGACCGAAATCGATGGAAAGCCCTGTGAGACTTACATTGATTGGTTCTCGATCACCTTCGCCCTCACGATGACAGCTTGTCCAACAATAAGTGTCCCGTGCGGATTTACATCCGAAGGGCTGCCTGTCGGTGTGCAGATCATGGGCAAGCCGAGGGGCGAAGCATTCCTATTGCGCACGGCTAAGCGATTTGAACAGGCTGTTGGAATTTCAACGCAGTTGCCCATCAACCCTCGAACAGGTGGCTAACACAAAGAACGGAACCTGAAAGA
The DNA here is from genome assembly GCA_047623555.1 of Granulosicoccus sp. GTDB lineage: Bacteria > Pseudomonadota > Alphaproteobacteria > Rhodobacterales > Rhodobacteraceae > NORP181. Next base: position 315 of record JBLHMP010000052.1, on the reverse strand, counting down.
ATATCGATCAAGTTCGAAAGAAATATTATCTGTTCATGCAGGCGGTGGGCGACTAAGAATTTGACATAATTCCGAATTCTGGATTGGAATGTGCTGGATGCAGCATTGGTCGGTCATCGGGGAGACAATAGGCATTCACGAACGGCCCATTGCCGACCTTGGTGATCTTTGCGGCTAATGACCGCTTGGGTGTAGGTTTCTCGGACGCCACGCGCTGACGTTTGTGTGACGCGTATCGTTGCCTGGCGTCGGAGAAGCGCTCAAGCGGGAAATCGCGGGGTTGGTCTTGGTGGATCAGTGGCGTCTATGGGGATT
>JBLHMP010000051.1:0-29880 GCA_047623555.1 Granulosicoccus sp. | reverse complement strand
ATGGTCGCAGTCAGGTATCCGGCGCTGAACGCCACCGCATTATGCACGATGACCAACACCAACACCGACCCCATGAATTGCAGCAAAAAGCCCCAGTTCGCGGCCAAGGCCAGCACGATAAAGGCGACGAATATGCCCATCGACAACCACTGCATTGGTTTGCGGATGCGCGCGGCAAACGCCGGACGCGCGCGATTCAGCGCTATGCCCAACACCAAAGGCAACAACAACATGAACCCCACGGTGATCGCCAGCGACACCGGGTCAATCGTGATCCTTTGCAATATCTCGCGGGTTGGCGGGTAAAGATTGCCCCAGAACGCTATATTGGTCGGCGTCATGATCAACGCGCCAAACGTCGCAATCGCCGTCATCGACACCGACAACGCCACGTTGCCCCCGGCCCTATGGGTGATGAAATTGGAAATGTTACCGCCCGGACAGGCCGCCACAAGGATCAGGCCCAGCGCAACCGACGGCTGCGGTTTGAATATCAGCAGCATCACAAATGTCAGCGCCGGCAGGATCAGAAACTGCGACAGCATGCCAACCAGCAAAGGTTTCGGCGACTGCGCCAACGCTTTGAAATCCGACAGTTTCAGGTCCAGCGCGATGGCGAACATGACAATCGCCAAAATACCGTTTAGCAGGGTCAGGCTGCCTGCGCTAAAGTTAAGGGTGACCGTGTCGATGTTGTTCATGCGCCTGCCTTTAGCTTGTTGATATTGCCATTTACCGCATTTCGATAGGTGGCTTTGTCAACGTAATAGGCCATGCGCGGCAGGTCGATATAGTTCGTGCCGCCCGTCGCGCGGCTGAACCCGGCGGATTTCTCGGCCCGTAACGCTTTGGCCGGGCTAGTGCCTGCCCGCAGTCCGGTGATATAGCGGGCAACCATTTCGGCCTGCTCATGGCGACCCTGCCAGCCAAGCCCCGAGGCCTCGACCATGCCCAGCACAAACAGATCGTCCCGTTCGGGGTGGATACAGTTCAGGTACAGATGCGGCGCCGAGCCTTGCCAGTTCAACAATTCCTTGTCGATGAACGGGTAATGCAGGCTGTACCCAGTCGCCGCCAAAATCATATCATAATCGGCGTGGCTGCCATCTTTGAACCAAACGGTATTGCCCTCAAAACGCTCAATATCCGGGCGGACTTTCAAATCATCATGCCCAGCATGAAACAGGATCAGCGAATTCACCACCGGGTGGCTTTCATACAGCGCATAATCCGGTTTCGGAAAACCGTATTTTTCGGGCTTACCAACAAACCAACGCAAAATCATCCCGTCGACCTTGCGCTTTAACCACATCGGCAGCTTGATCTTGCCACCCATCGTGTCCGCAGGCACGCCAAACACGTATTTCGGCACAAAGTAATAACCCCGCCGCATCGACAAATCGCAACTGATACCATGATGGATCGCGTCCACCGCAATATCACAACCAGAATTACCTGCGCCGATGATCAACACCCGTTTGCCCGTAAATTGCGTTGGATACCGGTACTGCGACGAATGGATCAACTCGCCCGTGAAATCGCCTTTGAACGCCGGCATATTCGGCTCTGCCAAGGTGCCATTGGCGATCAAAACCCCGGCAAACACCGCCTCCTGCTCGGTCCCGTCGGCATCCCGCCAACAGACGCGCCAGCCGTCGCCATCCCGACCCAAAGGTGTGGTCGACAGCACTTTGGTGCCAAACATATAGTGCTGGTACAGGTCAAAATGATCGGCGAATTTGCGAAAATATGCCTTCATCTGGTGATGCGCCGGGTATTCGGCCATATCGTCATCCATCGGGAAATCGGTAAATTCCGTCATGGTTCGGGATGAAATCAGATGCGCCGATTCATACATTGTCGACAATGGCGCGTCGATATCCCACAGCCCGCCAACATCGCTTGCCAACTCAAACCCCTGAAAATCAATACCTTGATCCAGCAACGTCTTGGCCATCGCCAATCCCATCGGCCCCGCCCCGATCAGGGCGAATTTATCGCGGGTATTTGGGTCTGTCGCAGGGGTGGAATTGGCGGCCATATCTCAACATCCTTTGTCTGTCACACTTCATTTAACTTGTACGATCGTACAAAATAAGGCAAACTGTTTTTTGTATGCATCAAATATCTGATAACAAACGAAAACGCGCGCCCTCTAGGCGATCCCTGGAAACCCACGCCCGAATTATGGACGCCGCCGAGGTGGTTTTTGCCGCCAGGGGATTCGAAGGCGCCTCAATCCGCGACATCGCCGACGCGGCCAACACACAAAAGGCATTGGTGAGCTTTCACGGCGGCTCCAAAGAAGAGCTGTTTGTCAAAATCGTCAGCCGCCGCGCCCAGGAACTGGCCCAACTCCGCCTTACCGCTTTGGACGCGCTCGCGCCCAACCCATCGCTGCGCGCCATCATTGACTGTTTCATCCGACCGCTATTGCAGAAATCGACCGCTGAACCCGGCTGGCAGGCCTACGCGCGTCTGATCGCACATGTCTCTGCCGATCAACGCTGGCAGCACATCACACAGACCTGTTTTGACCCCACCGCCAAACGGTTCATCAATGCCATCGCAGCCTTACACCCCGATGCGGACCCGCAGGCCATTGCCGCCTGTTTCGTGTTCACCGTGTCGGCGATGTTGTCGCTGTGCACCTCGCAATGGCGCGTTTCTGCCCTTGGCGACGCCCCGGCGCTGGACCAAGAGGCGCGGATCAACCAACTAATCGCCTTCTGTGTGGCCGGAATGCACTGTGTTTTGGACGATGATCGGCCCTAAGACCCCATAAGCCCAAAGAACGACCTTCCCCTTACCTGCTCCATTCGCTAAATGATGCGCGCAACATATTGGGATCACCACAATGGCGATGGAAAAGACATTTAACGCGGCCGAAGCCGAGGACCGCCTGTATAAAGCATGGGAAGACGCGGGCGCATTTGCGGCCGGAAAACATGTCGATAACGCCGAAACCGGCACCTATTCCATCATGATCCCACCACCCAATGTAACCGGTTCCTTGCACATGGGCCACGCGTTCAACAACACCCTGCAGGATATCATGATCCGCTGGCACCGCATGCGCGGGTTTGACACGCTTTGGCAGCCCGGACAGGATCACGCCGGTATCGCCACCCAAATGGTTGTCGAACGCCAACTGGCCGAAAAAGGCCAAAAGCGTACTGACTTCACCCGCGAAGAATTCGTCGATAAGATTTGGGAATGGAAAGAAGAGTCCGGCGATACCATCATCAACCAACTCAAACGCCTTGGATCGTCCTGCGACTGGTCGCGCAACGCCTTTACCATGTCAGGCAATTTCCCCGAGGCGGTGACCAAAGTTTTTGTCGAAATGTACAACAAGGGCCAGATTTATCGCGGCAAGCGCCTCGTCAATTGGGACCCGCATTTTGAAACCGCGATTTCCGATCTCGAAGTCGAAAACATCGAAATGCCGGGCCACATGTGGCATTTCAAATACCCGCTGGCTGCCAATCCTGAAACCGGCAAGCCCGCGACCTATACTTACGTCGAAAAAGACGAAGACGGCAACGTTACCCTGACCGAAACACGCGACTACATTGCTATCGCCACCACCCGCCCCGAAACCATGCTGGGTGACGGCGCGGTTGCGGTGCACCCATCCGATGAACGCTATGCCTCCATCGTTGGCATGCTGTGTGAAATCCCTGTTGGCCCCAAAGAACACCGCCGCCTGATCCCGATCATCACCGATGATTACCCGGATAAAGATTTCGGCTCGGGTGCGGTGAAAATCACTGGTGCCCATGATTTCAACGACTATGAGGTCGCCAAACGCAACAAAATCCCGATGTATTCGCTGATGGATACCCGGGGCAACATGCGTGCCGATGGTGCACCCTATGCAGATGAGGCGACGATCGCCCAGCGCATCGTTCGTGGCGAAGAAGGTTTCGACGAGGCAAAAATCGCCGCGATGAATCTGGTCCCCGATGAATATCGCGGCATGGACCGGTTTGAGGCCCGCAAAGCCGTGGTTGCCGACATCACCGCCGAGGGCCTCGCCGTGATGGTGCCAGGCCCCGAGGACGACTCGCAAGAGACGGACGAGGCCCCGATGATCCCCTACGTCGAAAACAAACCGATCATGCAGCCGTTTGGCGACCGCTCCAAAGTGGTGATTGAGCCGATGTTGACCGATCAATGGTTCGTCGACACCGCCCAGATCGTCCAGCCCGCAATTGACGCCGTGCGCAACGGCGACGTCAAAATCCTGCCCGAGCAACACGAAAAAGTCTATTTCCACTGGCTCGAAAACATTGAACCCTGGTGCATCTCACGCCAACTCTGGTGGGGCCATCAGATACCGGTTTGGTATGGCCCCGGTATTTCCGAGGACGGCCACGTTGACTATTCCGCATCAGCAGAAAAAGCATTCTGCGGCGCAACATGGGAAGACGTCGCCGCCCAAGCCCGCGACTTCTACGGCGCGGATGAAATCCACGAAAAAACCGACTTCACTGGCGCCCTAGAGGATCAACTCAAGAGCTTCTCGCATGACGCAAAGACAATCTCGCTCTGGCGCGACCCCGATGTCCTGGACACCTGGTTCTCCTCCGGCCTCTGGCCAATCGGCACCCTTGGCTGGCCCGAAGACACGCCCGAGCTGCAAAAATACTTCCCGACCAGCACCCTGATCACCGGCTTTGACATCATCTTTTTCTGGGTGGCCCGGATGATGATGATGCAATACGCCGTGGTCGACCAAAAACCTTTTGACACCGTCTATGTCCACGCGCTCGTCCGCGACGAGAAGGGCAAAAAGATGAGCAAAAGCTTGGGCAACGTCCTCGATCCGCTCGACCTGATCGACGAATACGGCGCCGATGCGGTGCGCTTCACCGTCACCGCAATGGCCGCCATGGGCCGCGATCTAAAACTGTCCACCCAGCGCATCGTCGGCTATCGCAACTTTGGCACCAAGCTTTGGAACGCCATGCGCTTTGCCGAAATGAATGATGTTTTCGCAGCCCCCGATGGCATGCCAACACCCACCCGTACCGTCAACAAATGGATCATCGGCGAAACCGCCAAGGCCCGCGCCGACGTTGACGCAGCCCTTGAAAACTTCCGCTTTAACGACGCCGCCACCGGGCTTTATGCCTTCGTGTGGGGCAAGGTCTGTGACTGGTATGTTGAGCTCTCAAAACCGTTGTTGCAAAACGGCACGGACGAGGAAAAGGCCGAAACTCAGGCGACAATGAAATGGGTCCTTGATCAATGCCTGCTGCTACTGCACCCGATCATGCCATTCATCACCGAAGAGCTTTGGGCCACTTCCGCTGAGCGCTCCAAAATGTTGATCCACGGCGATTGGCCAACGTATTCGCCTGAAGATCTGGTGGATGAGGCCGCAGATCACGAAATGAACTGGGTTATCACTCTGATCGAAAGCGTGCGCTCTGCGCGTCAGCAAATGCACGTTCCTGCCGGGCTGCATGTGCCGATGCTCATTACGCAAATCGACGATCAGGGACGCGGCGCATTGGAACGTAACGAGACGCTAATCAAACGCCTCGCGCGCATCGACAGCCTGACCGAAACCGAAACATTGCCCAAAGGATGCGTGACGATCCCGGCAGAAGGCGCCAGCTTTGGGCTACCACTGGCCGACATCATTGACATCGCTCAGGAAAAGGCGCGGCTTGAAAAAACCCTCGGCAAACTGGCCAAAGAGTTGGGCGGTCTGCGTGGCCGGTTGAAAAACCCCAAATTCGCAGCCTCCGCCCCACCCGAAGTCGTTGACGAAACCCGTACCAATCTGGCCGCACGCGAAGAAGAAGAAGCCATACTAAACCAAGCCCTCGCCCGTCTGGCAGAGCTGGAATAGTCTTCTTTGTTCAAAAATATCCCCGTCGGAGACTTAAAATCTCTTAAATCTCCGACGGGGTCACTCCACGCACCCAGCCTTATTTGAAAACCGGATCGCGCCCCTGCATTTGGGCCGCGATAACCTCCATCTGATCAGCTTTGCCAATTAACTCAACCTGTTCGCTGGATTCAGCCAGCAGAACCTCGGCACGGTCCGCGGCCTCGGCCACCTCGATCAACCGTTTGGCGGCACGAATCCCTGATGGGCTTTTGCCCGCGATCTCTTTGGCCAGCGTCAACGCCTCAAGCAACGGATCATCCGCCAGCGACGTGACCAGCCCCCAGGTTTCCGCCTGCTTGGCATCAACCGGGCGCGCGGTATAGGTCAGCAACCGCAACACATCAGAGCGTACCAATTTCGGCAACAGGAACATGCCGCCCAAATCCGGCACGATGCCCCATTTCATCTCCATCACCGAAAACTTTGCATCACGCGCCGCAATGCGAATATCGCCGCCCAGCGCCAATTGCAGACCGCCGCCATAGGCCACACCCTGAATCGCCACGATCACCGGCACCGGCACCCGGCGCCAGACCATGACCAGCTCCTGCATCTCGTTGGTATCGCCATGCGAGCGCGCCAAAAGCCATTCGCGCGGGTCCACCTGCCCCATCTTGGCAAAGCTCGCCAGATCAAGCCCGGCGCAAAAGCTTTTGCCCTCTGCACATAAGACAACCGCCCGCGCGTCCGAGGCCGCAACCTCTTGGCCGGCGGCAATGATGGCCTGCACCATCGCATCATCCAAAGCGTTCATTTTGTCGCCTCGGGTCAGTGTGACCACTGCGATATGGTCCCGATATTCAACTGATACACGTGCCATAATGGCTCTCCTGATATTTGAGACGAGTTTGCGCCGAACCAGTACAACATTCCAGACAAACGTTAGGGTACAAAGCCAAATCCCGCCCGTTATTTGGTCGACTGCAACCTGCCTTAATGCGGCGCAGGCAACGCAGACGCGGGCATTCGGGCGAACCCGGAACTGTCCAACGTCATCACGTAAAACCAATCGCCAATCTGGCGCGCACCGGTGGTAATGCCCAACCGGCCATCCGTGTCTTGCAGAACACGCAGGATTTTTCCGCTGCCGTCAAACTGCACCACGATTCCACGCTCAATCGGCGCAGGACGCACCATTGGGCCCAAACGCCAGATGATTTCGCGCAAAAACGGATAGGGCATCAGCACCTCGGCAGGAACCCGCGGGCTGGCAAAAGCCATCCAATAACTGCCGTCACCCATCGCCTCAATATTATCCGGATAGCCCGGCAGATTGTCCAAAAACACCTCAATCTGCCCAGCCTTGTCGCCGGTCAGCCACAAACGGTGCACCCGCGCCCGGCCGGTTTCTGCGATCAGCAGAAAATCTTCGTCCGGCGATAGCGCCAGCCCGTTGGTGTAGACAAACCCCTCGGCGATTTTACTGACGGTTCCGTCCGGGCCACGCCGCGCAACATATCCGGTTGGCGATTGCTCCCAAATAGTCATGACAGACGTCGGTTTTGTACCGCCCATGATTTCAGGATCAAACCGGTCGGATGAGTTTGAAAAATAGACAGTGCCATCCAGCGCCACGGCCAATTGGTTGGCATAAATCACCGGCGAACCGTCAATATTATCGGTCAATAACTCCAACGTCCCCGGCCCGGTCCACCGCATCAGCCCGCGATAGCTGTCAGCGATATAAAGCGCGCCGTCCGCCCCGATATCCAACCCCAAGGGTCGCCCGCCAAGCTGGTCCAACACCTGCGGCTGCGCCCCGTCGATCCGGTAGAGCGTGCCGCTGTGATCCGTACTGTACACCACCCCATCCGGCCCCACGGCCAGATCTTCGGGACCAATTGCACCATCGGGCAACAGCACTATATCAGCCGCATCCAACAGCCGGTTCGGTGCAAAATCTCCGGTCAGTCCCGGCGTTTGTGGCGCATCATATTTCACCGGATTGACCGGGATCGGCCAGAACAGAAGATACGCCAAAACGCCCAGAACAAGGATCGCGGTAATACGCATAGTTGCCTCCAAAAGTTGTGGTTGTAATCCTGCCCGGCAATGTCAGCGCAAGCAAGGCTTGCCGCGCAGGGCCGTCTCGGTTTATCTGCGGGTATGATTGATCCACGCTATACCCCGCTCGCCTTATCCTTGCCTGCAACTGTGCCGTTTGTTGGCCCTGAAACCCAGGAACGCCAGCAGGGTGCGCCGTTTGAGGCCCGCCTCGGCGCAAATGAGAGCGTCTTTGGCCCATCGCCCCGCGCCATCGCAGCAATGCAGGCGGCGGCGCACGAGATCTGGATGTATGGTGATCCGGAAAACCACGATCTGCGACAGGCATTGGCGGCGCATCACGGGGTTACACCAGCCCATATCGTTGTCGGCGAAGGCATTGACGGATTGCTGGGCTATCTGGCGCGGTTGCTGATTTCGCCGGGGGATGCGGTGGTGACGTCGGACGGAGCCTATCCAACGTTCAACTACCACGTGGCCGGGTTTGGCGGTGATCTGCACAAGGTGCCGTATGTGGAGGACCATGAAGACCCCGCGTCGCTGTTTACCAAAGCCGCAGAGGTCGGAGCCAAACTGGTCTATCTGGCCAACCCGGACAACCCAATGGGCAGTTGGCACTCTGGTGCGGATATTGTGGCAGCACTGGATCTGTTGCCCGATGGTTGCCTATTAATTCTGGACGAAGCCTATGTGGAATGTGCCCCAGAAGGCACCGCAGCACCGGTTGGTGCCGATGACCCAAGGGTGATCCGGATGCGAACGTTTTCCAAAGTATATGGCATGGCGGGCGCGCGGGTTGGGTACGGTATCGGTGCGCCGGGGCTGATTACGGCGTTCAACAAGGTACGCAATCATTTCGGCATGAACCGCGCGGCGCAGGCTGGCGCATTGGCGGCATTGCAGGATGAAAGCTGGTTGCCTTTGGTGCGAGTACGAATAGACGCGGCGCGTGAACGGATTGCCGGGATAGCCCGTGATAATGGGCTGACACCGCTGCAATCGGCAACAAATTTCGTCGCCATCGATTGCGGGCAAGACGCGACATTTGCCAAGGCAGTTCTGGATGGGCTGATCGCGCGAGGCATATTTGTACGCATGCCATTCGCCGCGCCGCAGAACCGCTGTATCCGAGTGAGTTGCGGGACAGAGGCCAATCTGGACCTGTTGGCGGATGTGCTACCCAAAGCACTGGCACAGGCGCACCGAGACCGCGCCTAAAGGAGCGTGGGTTTTCACCCACCCTACGCCCCAATCACAGGTTTTAGGTAAATGGCGTAGGGTGGGTGAAAACCCACGCCTGTTGATACGCCTACTTTCCTGCGATGATGGCTGCAGCCGCGTCAAGCGCGCCGCGACCGTGCGGGATGTCCAGGGCGGTCATACCTGCTTGCATTCCGCCCAAAAGCCCCATGATCATCTGACCGTTCACATGCCCCATATGGCCAAGGCGGAAAAACCCGTCACCAGCCGGATCATCCGGCGATGCCATACCCAGACCAATGCCCAACGTCAGGCCCAGATTGCCCTCGACCCAATTGCGCAACGCTGTGCCGTGCGGCGCGCCAAGGTGCAGTGCGGTCACCGCATGCGACCGACAGGCCGGATCAGCCACGTTCAACACCATCGGACCATCCTGTCCCCACGCATCGCATGCCGCCCAGATCGCCTGGGCGAGACGTTTGTGGCGTGCCCAGACTTGCTCGAGCCCTTCGCCGTGGATCATATCTAACGAAGCCCGCAAACCATAAAGATGATGCGTTGGCGCGGTGCCACAGAAATGCTGATAAAATTCTTCAGGGTTTGCGCGCGGCACCCAATCCCAATACCGGCTGACGCGCGGCATGGCGGCGCGCGCCTCGGCAGCTTTGTCGTTGAAAAACACAAAGCTCATACCCGGAGGCACCATCAGGCCCTTTTGGCAGGCGCTGACCATGACATCGACACCCCAGGCATCCATTTCAAAGACATCACAGCCCAACGAAGCAATGCAATCGGCCATCAACAGCGCTGGGTGCCCGACCTCGTCCATTGTCGCCCGTAAGGCTGCGATATCATTGCGCACGGAACTGGATGTGTCGACATGAACAGCCAGAACCGCCTTGATCTTATGGGATTTGTCGGCGGCAAGGGCCTCGGCGATACGGCCCATATCCATTGGGCTGGATTTGCCGAAATCAATGATGTCAGCAGTGCCCCCGAGACCGGTAACAACATCTGCCCACCCCATGCCGAACCGCCCCGTAGCAGGCACCAGCACTCTGTCACCGGGGGCAATGGTGTTGGACAGCGCCGCCTCCCATGCTGCGTGGCCATTGCCGATATAGATCGTTGCGTTGTGTTTTGTGCGGGCCACACGGGCCAGATCAGGAATGATGCTATGGGTCATGTCGACCAGCTCACCGGCATAGATATTGGGCGACGGGCGGTGCATGGCGCGCAGCACCGCGTCCGGTATCACAGAGGGCCCCGGAATTGCCAGGTAGTCGCGCCCATGTCCCAGGTTAACGTTGTCAGTCATGATTCCACCTACTCGATTTCAGGCCTACACTAGCTTTGGCGCAAGCCGCGTCAATCGCCGGTTTCACCACAGCAAGACCGTTTTGAATTCGACCTCACTTCGCCCCTCACTCCACGTCCCCCCCCCGGCCAACCCAAGCATCATTTTGCGGCTTTACTTGCACCATCGGGTTTTGCCGATTAAATGGCGGGAACATTATGCACCCAATACCATTTGCGGATACCTGATACATGAGCACCAAACCCAAATCCGCGCGCGAACTTCTTAGTTGGCTGTGGCACGGGTATTTGCGCAAACATTTGCCGCTGCTTGGCGTTGCCATGTTTTTCATGCTGATCGAAGGCGCCATGGTTGGGGCTGTCAGCTATATGATGCAGCCAATGTTTGACGATGTGCTTGTCAAAGGCAATTCAAAGGCACTTGGCTGGATCAGCGTCGCGTTTCTGTTCATATTTTCGCTTCGCGGCGCAGCCGGTGTGGTGCAAAAAGTCGCGATGACCCGAATTGCCCAATTGACCGCGGCCAATTTGCGCATGGATCTGCTGAAACGTCTGATCCGGCAGGATATCTCGTTTCATCAAACCCACCCGCCCGGCTATTTGATCCAGCGGGTTCAATCGGATGTGAATGCCGTCAATAATGTCTGGCGTGCCATTGTCACTGGCGCTGGGCGCGATGCCTTTTCGCTGATCTTTTTGATGGCAATTGCGATCAATATCGACTGGCGCTGGACCGCTGTGATGCTCATCGGCGCGCCCTTGATGCTGTTCCCGATTGGCATGGCACAGCGATATGTGCGCCGCAAAGCGTCCGCCGCGCGCGATTTGGGCGCCGGTTTGGCCACCCGCCTGGACGAAGTGTTTCACGGCATCATCCCGATCAAGCTGAACAATCTTGAACGCTATCAATCGGACCGTTTTGGGGCGTCGACAGATACATTTGTTCATTCCGAGGTCCGCGCCGCCTTTGGCACCGCCATCATCACCGGAATGATTGATGTCATGGCCGGTCTTGGGTTCATGTGCGTGTTGTTATACGGCGGCACCGAAATCATCTCTGGCGATAAAACCGTCGGTCAGTTCATGAGCTTTTTCACCGCCATCGGGTTGGCCTTTGATCCGATGCGCCGTCTGGCGTCGATCAGCGGCACCTGGCAGGTTGCAGCCGCCGCACTTGAGCGGATCAAAGAGCTTCTGGACGCGCCTATCCTGTTGATGTCACCAGATAAACCGGTTGCTGCCCCGTCTGGCCTGCCGGATGTTGTTCTGAGTAATGTCAGGCTTAATTATGGCGAAGCAACGGTGTTGCAGGGGCTGAATTTTCGGGCTGAATCGGGCAAGACAACCGCCCTTGTTGGCGCATCTGGCGCTGGGAAATCGACGATTTTCAACCTGCTGACCCGGTTGGTCGATCCGCAATCCGGGAGCGTCAAAGTTGGTGGCGTTGCCGTGCAGGACATGGCGTTGTCCAAACTGCGTGATTTGTATTCCGTGGTCAGCCAGGAATCGCTTTTGTTTGACGAAACCTTGCGTGAAAACATACTCTTAGGCCATAAAAACGTATCCGAAGACCGGCTGAAAGAGGTGCTTGATGCCGCCCATGTCTCGGATTTTCTTGAAAAATTACCCAATGGGTTGAACACATTGGTCGGCCCGCGCGGATCGGCCCTGTCAGGCGGGCAACGCCAGCGCGTGGTTATTGCCCGTGCATTGCTGCGCGACACGCCAATCCTGTTGCTGGACGAAGCGACAAGTGCGCTGGACGCGCAATCGGAAAAGGTTGTTCAGAACGCGTTGGATCGTCTGTCAGGCGGGCGTACAACGCTGGTCATTGCGCACCGGCTATCCACCATCCGCAACGCCGAAAAAATCGTGGTCATGGATCGCGGACAAGTTGTTGATGAGGGCTGCCATGACGACCTGCTGGCCCGTGGCGGTATCTATGCCGACCTTTATCGGTTGCAGTTTCAAGATGGTAAAATGGTGATCGACCCCGCAGGAACCGCCGCGCTTAAACCACACGAAAAGCCGTTTATAGCGGCGAACCGGACCAATTGGATGCGCCGGATAGGGGCGCGATTGTTCGGCGAATAGGTCAGGGCCGCCGATAAGACGCGGCCAGTTTCTCGGGATCAGTCCCGGCAAAATAGCGCGTCAAAATCCACAAGTTCTGCGCCCCACACCGCAACCAGCCTTTGCGCTGATACCGCTCTGCCCCGGTCACAGCCGTCACTGCCAGCCCGATTATCTGACCCTTGAGAGCACGGGCAAGGGCGACGTCCTCCATCAGCGGCTGATCCGGATAACCCCCGGCCTGTAGGTACATCTGACGCGACACCAGCAGGCCCTGATCGCCGTACGGCAGGCCAAACAGCGACGAGCGCAGGTTGGCCCAACCGGCCACCCAACGTGCGCGCAGGCCATTGGCCCGAAACGCCAGTTGGAACCACGCAGCCGCCCCGGTGCCCCTGTCCAGATGGGTTTGAACCACCGGTGCCCATTCTGCCCCAAGCACCGTATCGGCGTGCAGCACCAGCAGCCAATTGCCCTTGGCGACATCCACGCCGCGCCGCAACTGGCCACCTCGGGACGCAGGCCCGGTGACAATTGTCGCGCCTGCGGATTCGGCGATGGTCAGGGTTGCATCCGTTGATCCGCCATCGGTGATGATCAATTCCCGGATCAACCCGGCGCCCAGCCCCTCGATCAGTGATTCCAGACAGGCGGGCAAATCCGCTGCCGCATTCAGCGTAGGAATAATGACACTGATCTCAGCCGGCATTTGGGGGGTTCCTCTGGTGATGACCTTGCGTATACCTATACAAGGATCATCCAGACACAAGGAGCCTGCACATGACCTCTCGGCGTATTCTTCGGTTGACTGGAACGGACCTCGATACGTTCCTAAAAGGGCTTGTGACCAATGATGTTGCGGAACTGGGCCAGGGGCTTGTCTATGCCGCTCTGCTGACCCCGCAGGGCAAATACATCGCTGATTTCTTTTTGCTACGGGATGAGGCTGGCGGCGTTTTGCTGGACGTTGATGAAACGCTGGCCGATATGCTCATAAAGCGCCTGAGCATGTACAAATTGCGCGCCGATGTGACGATTGCGGATTCGGGCCTGAACCTGCAGCGCGGCACTGGTGACGCGCCCGCCGACGCCCTGTCTGACCCGCGGCACGCCGATATGGGCTGGCGCGCCTACAGCACGGCCCCAGCCAGCGATGACACTAGCAATTGGGACGCCATTCGCGTCGCCCATTGCATCCCAGAAACCGGGATTGAGTTAACCGCCGACAGCTTTATCCTTGAGGCCGGGTTTGAAACGCTGCAGGGCGTTGATTTCCGCAAAGGCTGTTATGTCGGACAAGAAGTCACCGCGCGCATGAAACATAAAGCCACGTTGCGCAAAGGCTTGCGTATTGTTTCGGTCGAGGGATCTGTGCCTGTTGGCAGCCAGATTACCGCCGAAGGCAAAGCCGTCGGCACTTTGTTTACCCAATCCGGCGGGCGGGGCATTGCCTATCTGCGGCTGGACCGCACCGCTGCGGGTATGGTCGCAGACGGCGTTAACGTTCGGCTAACCTGAACCACCGCAATTCTGCTACGCAACCCACTGACATGATTACCAAGGGTTGAGCAATCCGTCGGCACGGGGCACGGTACAAGGCAACTTAATCCTTTGACCGAGGGCCGTATGCTTTCACTTTATACCGCCATCTGGCATGTCAGCGGACGTCGCCAGATCGTCCTGATCCTGTTGTCCATCGCCATTGCCGCCCTTGCTGCTGTGCCTTTGAGTTTTCAAAAAGACATCATCAATGCCCTGACCTCGGGCCACCTCAAGACCGATATCCTGGTGCGTCTCTGCACTGGCATGGTATTGATAATAATGCTGAGTTTGGCGCTGAAATGGGTTCTTGGCTATCGCGTCAGCATTCTGGGAGAGGACGTCATTCGCCTGCTCAGAAACAGGATATATTCTGGCTCGGTCAAGGACAAATCAGACGGTAGAGACAGCATTCCTACAGGAACTCTGGCAACCGTCATTTCCGCCGAAAGCGAAGAACTCGGGAAATTCACCGGCAGCGCGTTTTCTGAACCTGTGGTCCAGGTTGGCACGCTGATCAGTGTGGTTGGCTTTATCGCCTCGACCCAGCCTCTTTTGGGGGGCATTGCTCTTTTGATGATCGTGCCGCAGGTCATTCTTGTATTGTTCACTCAGGCCCCCGTGAACCGGTTGGTGGCCGAACGCGTGCGGGTCTTGCGCCATTCGACCAACCTTATCACCTCGTCTAAGGCTGACGAACTCGTTGACGAGGTGCTCGCGAATTTTGATACGATTTATGAAACCCGGCGGCGTATCTTTGTCTGGAAACTGTCGACCAAATTTATACTCAGCTCAATCAACGGCGCTGGAACGGTTTCTGTTTTACTGCTGGGTGGATTTATGGTGATCGAGGGACGCACTGATGTCGGCACAGTTGTTGCCGCAACTATCGGGCTGGGTCGATTGCAGGGCCCAACCGCGTTCCTGATCGCGTTCTATCGGCAGGTCAGTGCGACACGGGTCAAATTCGAGTTGTTGCGCGGAGTTCGCCATACATCAGCCCCCACACCTTGACGACGTGACGTCACGCGCGTTCGGAATATTCCATCGACTCTGTGTTTATGACGATGTCTTCGTCCTGTCCGACAAACGGTGGCACCATTACCTTGATGCCATTATCCAATACCGCCGGCTTAAACGATTTTGCCGCGGTCTGACCTTTGACCACAGGTTCGGTTTCGGCCACTTTGCAGATCACCTTTTGTGGCAACTTGGCGCTGAGCGCTTCGGTTTCGTGAAATTCGACCACGACGGTCATACCGTCTTGTAAAAACGGCCGACGCTCGCCTAGGATTTCAGCGGCGACCTCAACCTGTTCGTAGGTTTCGAGATCCATAAACACCAGCATCCCATCGTTTTCATACAGAAACTGCTGATCTTTCTGCTCAAGGCGCACGCGCTCGACTTTGTCAGCGCTGCGGAACCGTTCGTTCAGTTTTGTGCCATTGCGCAGGTTGCGCAGTTCGACCTGAGCAAAAGCCCCACCCTTGCCGGGTTTTACATGATCGACCTTAACAGCGGCCCAAAGACTATCGTTATGTTCCAGAACATATCCCGGGCGGATTTCGTTTCCGTGAATTTTTGGCATGACTAAAACCTGCGCTCAAGGTTGATCGGTATTTCGATGCACCTATATATGCGGGGACCAAGGCTGGCAAGACAACGATATATCGTGCTGCACCTGCAGAAATCTATGCGTTACGTGCATGGCAGGTATGCAATAATGGGGTATCCGAATCGATCAGGATAGGTCATAACAAACGCCACGCCGGGAATTACAAGAGCAAGAATAATAAGGATGACGAGATGAAAGATTTCGTTGATGGCACTGCCTTTAATAACGAACAAGGCAATCGTGCACGTAAACTTTTTGCAGCCGTTGTACTGGCTGCGCTGGATGATGCTATTGCTGACGACAAGAAATATGGCAATGGCCCAGAACAGATCGCACGCTGGGCACGCTCACGCGATGGACGCGAGGTTTTGTCGTGCGCTGGGATCGACCCGAATGAACGGGTTGTAACCGGCCTGATGGAATTTGTTGGTCGTGGTGTTCGCACCTCGGTTGCTTTGTCACGCGAAGAAAGCGAACGACGCAATGCCGCGCTACAGGCCGAAGCTGCCTGAAAGGCTACCAAGTCATAAACAAAAGGCGCGCCCATAACCCGGCGCGCTTTTTGCTTTTCTACAATTGATTTGGAGCCTTTTGCATTTTACCTGAATCAGGGAAACGGCAAAAGGCCCGCGCCTCACAGTGATGTGGGCGCCTTGCATTCCATCTGCACCTCAGATTAGGCACAAACGCTTTAGGTAAAATGAGCGGCGGATTCTAATCCAGCTGTTGCGTCGTCAAAGCCCGGTGGATTTCGCGGCGCACCAATTTTCGAACATTTCGGGTGATACGTTCGCCCAATGCGCCCTGCAATTCCTCGCGGACGATATCAGCCACCAGTTCGCGCAGGCTTTCTTCGTCCATAAGGCCGTCGTCACTGACAAGAAAATCCAAATCGTTGGCACCTGCGTCAGTCGCATCGGAATCTGGTTCACTAGTGGGTTCTGCCGCAGCCGCAGCGGCCTGTGTGTGTATGTCGGCCCCGACCTCAACTGAGGCGCCGGCCGCATCCTCCGCATGATCCTGCCATTGCAGCGTCTTTACAGAAGACGTGCCAGCATAATCATCACCCGCCATTCCATCCGGCTCCCACTGATCCTGCGTATCGCCAATAGCGGTTTCAAGCGCTTGGATCTTGGCACTAAGCGGCGACAGATTGTCCAGCTCAGCGCTTCTTGATGGCTCGTCTTCGTGTTCCCTGCCGGCCTCATCAGAACCATCATCGGCCCATTCCAATTCGGCCTCGGGGATCGGATCAGCTTCGATTTCGATTTTGACATCATCGTGGCGCACGCCTTCGGCCATCACATAGACATCAGCCAGGCCTTTTGCGGCCTCGCCCCAATCATTTTCGGAATCATCGTCAGCTTTCGAATCAAACTGCGCCGCTGTAAAGAGCGTCGTTTCAGGGTTGTTCCACGGCGTATCGTCCTGGGCCAGCTCCGTCACCGCAGCCTTTGGGGCATCCTCGGTTACGTCAGATACTCGCAGCGCCGGGGTCAAGACCAGGCGGCTATCATTGGACGGGTTTCGCACAGGATCAGGACGCGGCTGCGATCCGGTTTCTTCAGATACCAGCCGACGGATCGACGACAACACGTCTTCGATCTCAATTTTTGTTACAGGGTCAGACATTTTTTACCACTCTCGCCTCAGACGCGAGTGTAACCTGCGTTTGAGCTTCACACAACCGATAGTGAAAATTGTCATTTTTTGCCCAGTGATTTCAGGACGCGCTCTAGGTCTTTGCCTTGTTTGCTAATCGGAACCGGGGCGTTTTTAGCCAAATTGTAATAGATTGTCGGATCATAAATCTGCACGGCCAACCGCAACCTTTCGGCGGTCAGTAACCCCTGTGCCTGCAACAGCTGATACGCTGCGGTCGAGCGTTCGACCTCGGCGCTGATTTTGGCAGTGTGGGCGTTGAGCAAATCCTGCTCGGCGGTCAAAACATCCAGCGTTGTCCGTGCGCCCAGCGTTGCCTCTTCGCGGACCCCGCGAAAGGCGACCTCTGAGGCGCGAATACGCTCATTTGTGGCGATCAAACTCGCAAGAGACACTTCAAGCCGGACAAAGGCCGTGGTTGCATCCTGAATCACATTCCGCTGAACAACCAACAGGTTACCTCGCGTGGCATCCCGCTGGGCAATCGCCGCACGAATCCGCGCCGACTGAGCCCCACCCTGATAAATTGTCTGACTCAGGCTCAATCCAACAGAGGCATTGTCGCGATAATCTGGCAGACCAAAATTCTCGGTCACCCCGACATTTGCATTCAGCGAAACAGTTGGTCGCTGCGACCGTTTCAATTGCGTAATCGTCATTTCGGCGACAACAACCTGATGCTGGGCCGACAGGATATCCGGATGATTCTGAACGGCCAATGTCTGGGCCGCCTCAATCGAGGCTGGGCGGGGAGGCAATGGCGGCTCAGCCGCAAGCCGATCAGGTGTGTGCCCAACGGCCGCTGCATATTCCGCCTTGGAATTGACCAAACTACCACGTGCAACCGCCAACTCAGACCGGGCCTGTGCAACACTGGATTCTGCGAGCGCCACATCTGTCCGGGTCACTTCGCCGACCTCAAACCGATCGTTTGAGGCCTTTAGTTCTTCGCCCAAAACCCGAAGGTTGTTTTCACGCAAAGACACATTCTGGGTCTGTGCATTCACATTCAGATAGGCCGATATAGCCCGAAACAGAATGGCCTGTTCAACCGAAAGAAGCCCCTGCCGGGCCGCCAAAACCGATTCCTTGGCACCCAGAATGCCAACCGCCGCAGCGCCGCCATCATACAATAAAACCTGCGCTGTCAGACCGAGCCCATAGGTCGACGCCTGAGTCGAAGTCGAGAACCTGCCGGTCTGAGCTTTGTTAAATGTCCGGGTCGCGGATGCCGTCCAGGCAAGGATCGGGCGTAATGCCGACAAAGCGAGCGCAACATTTTCATCAGTGGCCCGCAGCAAAGCGCGGTTCTGTTCCAAAAGCCCGCTCGTATTATAAGCGCCAACCAAAGCATCCGCGAGGTTCTCGGCCTGGCCCCGAGCCGGAGCAAACCCCGTCAGCCCTAATCCGGCAACCAATGCAACGGTTTTGAAAAAACCTGTCCTGGTAACTCTGCTCATGTTCGTTCCCCAGTTTTTATACGCGATTCCAAAGGTGCCTTTTCCTCGAATCATATTATTTTACGGGTCATCTCAGCACAGAGCACTCTAAAGCGCAAAACTGTGCTGTTTTTCAAACCCCGAAAGCACCGGAGCACCGGCATTAAAAGCAAATCTCCAGGTGACCACATCCCCGGATTTATGACCGATAGACACGGTTCCCAATGCCCCGGTCATAACAATACATGCAATCCGACCGCCGTCTTTCAACTGATCTTTGATGTTTTTGGGCAATTGCCCAACCCCACCCTGCACCACAATCACATCATAGGGACCATGTTCCGCAGCCCCATCGGCCAATGGTCCGGCATGCAGAACAACGTTATCTGCGCCAATTTCGGACAACAGATCCTGGGCCTCGCCCATCATGGTTTCGTCTTCTTCCAAGCCTACAACAGCCTGTGCCATACGCGCCACAACCGCCGAAGAATAGCCATAGCCACAGCCGACATCCAACACCAGTTCATCGCCCGATACATCCAACGCATCCAACATCTTGGCCATTGTCCGCGGTTCCAGCAGCACCCGGCCATTGCCCAGCTCTACATTATCGCCACAATAGGCCGCTTCGCGTTGTGCCACCGGAACGAATATTTCGCGCGGTACGCTTAGCATTGCTTCGATGATTGGGAATTTGGTCACATCCGAAGGGCGAACCTGAGTGTCTACCATGATGCGTCGACGAACGGTGAAATCTGTCATTCCGGGAATCTTTCACTCTTTCAGTTTCTCCGGTTTTGCCACATCAGCGCCGCCCCGGCAACGGTCAGAACGATAAATAGCGCCTGCGTGACCCGGTCACACAAAACTTACCCATTACATTGCCGCAAGTCTCAGGGAAACAGCCACCAATTAGGGACAATTTGAAAGGTCCTGACATCCATTGAAATGGGCATCAGCTGTGCGCCAGCTCAGAAAATAAATTCAACCGAATCGAGATCGCCAAACATGATACCTACTAATGTGATCGTATTGCCATCCAGATCATCAATACCCACGTCCGATCCAAGCTGTGTCATGTGATTGCTGCTGAGATCACCAAAGCCAGTGATCGCAGTGACATGCGCGAGGTCATTTTTCCGCATCGTCAAGAGCCGCAAACCCCCTGATTTCATCAACGCCAAAGCCATTTCGGAACTCAAATGTATCAGAGCCCTTATTGTCGCGCATCAGATCATTCCCTTACTGCCGGACAAAAAGGCCCTTACCATCGCCGCCGGTCAAAGTGTCGTTCCCTTTGCCACCAAACAACTTATCCGCTCAGTTCTGACCAATAAATTTATAATTGCTGGCACCGCCAGACAAAGTATCCACGCCATCGCCGCCAAACAGAGTATCGGTGCCGCTGTCACCAAACAGGTCGTCATTCCCAGTCTGTCCTTTCTGAACATCAGCGCCGTTTCGACCACGCACGTGTTGTCGCCATCCTACCCGGTGATCCGATTGCCTTTGCCGTCAACGTTCTGACCATTCGCAACGGGCAAGGTGATCGCGCGCACCTGATTCAGTTTCAGCTTTACATCCAACGGCATAACCGTCGCCACAGTCAGGCTATAGTTGTGATATCGTAATCAGGCAGTGTCGCCCCAGAACATTGTTGATGACAATAACATTCCCCGGCGCGGCGCGGGTCACAGCATAGTCAAGCGTTCCGTGGTTGGAAATCAAAGTGCCGCTGGGGGCATCACTCAGCAGCCGCACATGTGCGTATTTTGCCGACATCTTCACATTGTCTAAGCCACCGGTGTCAGCTCCGGTAATAAAAACACCCCGAATATGGACCGCCGAAATACCGCCAAGCACCGTATTTATTTGCGCCTGTGTAGCCATCACCTCGGAAGACGTGCCAATCCGCCAATCGTTGCCGTTTCAAGGCCTACAGAATAATGGGTCCAGCCCGTCCTGGGACTGTAGGTGATGTTCAACGCGATGGTCAAACCATCTCAACTATGATCACATCCTCATTGCTAAATTGGTTCTCGGTCGCAGATTGTTTCAAATCAAGCTGCAATTTACTCCCAAAAACGCCGGTTTGTCACCCAGGCAACTCGGTCAGAGCCACAAAATTCCAAGTTTCCTCAGCGACAAAATCAACTACTTCAAGATGGCCCCCGGATTCCCCCCGACGCAACCCAGTTGAAATCTTTCACATCGGCAATAAACGACCAGCCATCTGTGTTCGTGGCAAAGTTCGGTTTGACCACTGCGCCCCCATAGAAAGAAGGAACAGTAGGCGTCTGTGACATAAAAATATTATCAAGGTTCGAGGCGCGTCCCACGCTGCCATCGACAAATTCGCCGCGTATTTTTAGCGATAGAATACCGCCCGGATTTCGACCTCGGTTGCCACACGCCCATTTGCGGTTCCAATTTTCCAGCCACCGCCCACAGACAGGTCGACCAGATAAGACGTCCAGTCCGCACCCGGATTATCGCCAAAATCAATCGCCAACGTAATGCCGCCACAGGTCAGAACAACATCATCCTGATCATACTGGTTTGTGGTAACATCCTGACGCAAGTCAAAGCTGGGAGACCACCATAATAGCGTCTTGGTCACCAAGATATTTCGTAGGTGCAACATAATATCAGGTTCCGACGCCACCTTCGGTCCCGCGAATACTGCCTCCTGGATCGCCATCTGCCGTTTCAAATGTTTCGGTCCCATTCGTTGTGGACCATCCCGTCAATCCGCTGGTAAAATTAGAAATAGTCATTAGAAAATTCCTTTTCGAATCAGCTCAAGAACTCGCTGATTCGTTAACAATTTGATATTATGCGAGTCATCCCCACCAAAAACCTCACCGTTTCCAAAATTTAGGGTTAAATTTCAGTGACCCACCTAAATGGAAAAGTCAGTGGCCACCGGGTTGGCGCGACGACCCCACCTAGCTAGGCAACACGCAAAAAGAGCACACAACTAAACGCCGCCTTCGCGTTACAATTGTTTCCATCACCCGCTTGTGTTTCGCTCGAAAAACATATCGATACACGGGCTAGACAAGCCCGCAAAAAGAGGCGATAACGCTCGCCGAACAGACCCGGACCAAGCAAGGAGCCTAGCGATTCTTGTGGCTTTCAGCCAAGAACCCGGATCTCGAAAACATGCTAACGTTTGTTTTCACACCACAAAGGCGAGTTGGCGGAGTGGTGACGCAGCGGATTGCAAATCCGTCCACACCGGTTCGATTCCGGTACTCGCCTCCAAACATTTCAAAGACTTAGCAGGCACTTTGGAAAAGTTGCAAAAGCGGTTTCACATCCGGTTTCACGTTTCCCGTTTCGTTTTTGTTCTGTTCCGCGCGTCCTGCGCGACCTGTGCGCGGGCTTTTTGCCGGGCGGCTCCGGCGTACCTGACCACCGAAGCGCGGCTGGTATGGCCTGTTACCGCCATGATCAATTCATCCGAAAGGCCCAGTGCGGCCAGTTCTGAAGCGGTGGTGTGGCGCAGCGCATGGATGTCATACTCCTCGGCTCCGATTTCTTTTCTGACCTTCATGACCGAGAATGCAGCGGCCCGATAGCTAACCGGCTGGCTGTCCGGTTGCGAGAGAATGAACAGCCCATTGCGTGGCGTCCGTTCCAGAACGGCGGCAAGCTGCGGGGTGAACGGAAGCCAGAGATCCCTGCCGGTCTTACTCTGACGCACGTTGATTCCCTCGCCTTCGATATCAGCCCAGCGCATGTTGCGAACGTCGCCGATTCTCTGCCCGGTGCCGAGGCACAGCTCGAATATCAGCAGTGCGCGACCGTCGGCCTTCTGCCGGTAGGTCTCAATCAGCTCGTCCGGCCAGGGCCGACGTGGCGGTGCCTTGCTCTTCAGCATGGAAACACCCTTTGCCGGATTGCGCTCTATCCAGCCCAGATCGATCGCATGCTCAAACACCACACGCACAACCTGAACAAGGTAATTTGCCCAGCGCACTGTGGCGGCATTGTCCATTTGCATTTGGATCACATGGCGGCGCTGCATTTTCGCAGGGTCGAGCTTGCCGATTTTGCCGTCGAAGAATAGCAGGCACTTGTCGTAGTCACGCCGGGTTCTGGGGGCGAGCTTGCTGAACCGATGGCTTCGCTTGTAGCTGGCAATCAGAGCTTTGAAACTCCGCTTGACCGGGGCCAGTGTGCGGCCCTTTATCGCCTTGTGATAACAGGCCAGAAAGTCCGGGGCGTCGGGCGATGGCAGAGATACCCGCTCGCCGTTTCGCTCAAAGTACCAGTATGTGTTTGTGCGGCCCTTTTTCGTGCGCAGATATGGGAGGTCGATCTGTTTCAACCCGCAAAATCCACCATGTCGAATTCATCCCCGGATGGTTCCTTGTCCTTGGTGATAACGCGTATTTCAGGGCCGTTGACAACATAGCCAAAGACTTCGAGGCCAGCTTTTTGCGCCGCCGTCAGAACCCTGAGGATTTCGCTTTGCGAAGCGGCCCGGGGTGGCTTTTCAGATTGTGCCATCACGCTACGTGACCCCGGCCATTTTCATCGCCTTCAAGAATGTTCCCGGCCGCCCGCATCCAGTTGCGCGGCAGCTCGTCCAGGGTGTCGGCCATGGCATGCACCCCGAACACCTGCAGCGAGATCAGCGCGGGCTGATAAACTCCGAGAGTGTCCGAAGGCAAATCCCACCGGCCACCATGGGCAATCACGGCCCGCTTCAGGATTTCCAGCCGGACTTCATGGCGACAGGCCTTCAGATCATCCAGCAGGCAGGTGATCTGGCTTATGTCGATACCGTATTCGGTCATTGCCCTTCCCCCAGCAGGTCAAGGGTCATGAGCCCGGTTTCGGTGATCGTCGCAGTTCGCTCTGGTGCACGGCCAACGCGGTCGAGCAGGCCATCGGCGCGCATTTGGTCAATCACGCTGCCCCGGTGCTCGCGCTTGCAGTCGGAATGCTCCCCAACCCACAGACCACCAAATTCACTCAGGCCCCCATGATTGATCGACAGCTTCGCATCCTTGAGGACGTCCATAAAACCCTCGGGAAATTCATCGGAAGAATGGCGAGGGGCTGACTGCCGCGCCCTGCTGCAATGCCGGGTCATGCCGCTTTGCCCTGTCCGGGCGCGAGGCGGCCTGTCAGGCGGTTCAGGCCGGACTGGCTGATGGTCTGGCCCCGGGCGGACTTGAGAACCGCCCAAGCCCAGCATAGCAGGCTTTGTGGGTGAGCGCCGTCCGACCCGGTAACAACTGTCACCGCACTACGGATCACCTGCTCCGTAATTGCCGGGCCTGTGTCCGCACTGCTCAAATTGGATATTTCTTGTCGCATGATGGCCTCCTCTGGCATCATGCGTATCTGGATGCTACTTCCAGTGTCAAATCTTTTCTAGAAAATAATTCGAGTTATTTTTATATTTACGCTCACCCTATGTGGGAACATAGTGCGAACATGAAGCGAGTAAATCTTGGAAACCTTATCCTGTCTGCCCACGAACAGCTGCTGTTCGGCTGGTGCAATATCTTCGGCACGTCTCTGGATCGCGCCTATCAATCCCCGGTATTCAGCTGCTTAAGGATGCTCTCGCGCAAATGTTCCGGCAGATCGGCCAATCGGCCCCGAAACAGGTAGTCCATGGAGACCCCCCATTGCTCGGCAATAGCATAAGCCGCTTCGGACCTTAGCTGTTTCTCACCATCCACGGTCTTTGTGTAACTGCTTGGATCAAGGCCAAAGCTGTCGGAAAAGGCTTTCCGGCTAAGGCCCAGCGCGTGACGCAAAGCTTCCAGTCGGCGGCCAACGCCAGCCATGTCAATTCGGGGCATGTTTTCTTGGTTTTTCATACACACTAGTAGACTCAAGATGGGAGAAAATTCCAGTACATCATTATTCGACTATTGACACATCGAAAATATTACCAGCATCAAGCATGCATGGAAGCCATTTCAAACATACGCGATCTCGTCAATCTGTGGCCTACCCGGTCCAGTCTGGCCCAAGATCTGCAAGCACTCTGCCCCAGCCTGAACACAAACACGGCCCGGGTTTATAAATGGGCGGAAAACGGATCAATCCCGGCCAGGTATCAATTCTCGGTTCTGACAGCCGGGCGGTGCAGAGGCTTCGAATAATCGGCAGAGCTGATCGTCAAACTGCACTCACCTTCGGTCGAAAAAGTCGCGTGATGGGCAATCACCCCCTGGACGGGCTTGAACAGCCCCCTCCCGGCAATTTGCGATTGCTTGATGCCGGTACATTACCGGACTACCCGATCGCGTCGGATGAACGGCTGGAAAGCCATTATTTCACCAAGTTCTGGCACGACCGCTGGCTGAACAGCCAGTTGCATCTGACCGCCACGCTTGAAGTGCAGGCCTGCGCCCTGAACCTGTTCTTCCTGGCGCAAAAGCAGACACCGGTGGGCACGCTTCCGGACAATGACACGATCCTGGCAAAGCTGCTTCGGATCGATTTTGTATTGTGGCGGGATCTGCGTGACCGACAGATCACCCCGCTACATGGCTGGTCGCCTTGCCGCTGTGGGGAAGAATTGCGTCTGGCCCATCCTGTGGTGACCGAGGTGGTGCTCGACGCCATCGCACGACGAGAGGTCCGGGAAGCATCCAATTCCCAAAAAGCCGTCTATCAACGCCTGCGACGGTTACGCGAGGCGTTGGGCAATCTGGGCTGTAGCCGGGACGTTCTGGGCGATGATTTTCTGATCGAGCGGCTAGATGAATGGCTGCTGCAACATTGCCCGGGACGGCGGACGCACAGCGCCTATGGGCGCGCCTTGCAGCACGCTGCCACCGACGGCTGGCTCTCCAAAAGAGGTAACATGCGGAATTAAAACGGGAATTAGTGTAGGTGGAACAGTGGGGAACAGTACCGGAACAGTTCCCCACTGTAATTTATCAAAAATGGAACAGTTCTGCGTAGATAAGAAAAGAAGAGAGAAGAATAGAATAGAAAAAACTGTTCCGCCACAAAACACCGCTGCGCCTGTGGATAACTTTGAATTGCTGGGAAAAGGGAGATGGGACCGGTGGGGAATGTAAACAGTCAAGGCGTGCTAAGCGACTGGATCAACCGCGACGATCTGGCTCAGCAGCTTTCAGTGACCACTGACACGCTGGCGCGCGGGGCAACCCAGGGCAGTGGCCCGCCCCGCATCCGGATCGGTCGCAGGGTGCTGTATCGCAGAAGCTCTGTCGAGAAATGGCTGTCTGAGATGGAAGTGGGCGGAGAAGGCAAATGACACGGACCACCGCCATGAAGCGCTCAATCACCCCCAGCGATCTCGAGGACCTGTTCGAGGAGGCCGCCCGCACCCTGCGCCGCTTGCCCAACCCGCCGGGGTCCGGGCCGAAGGGCTATGGGTCTTCATGGCCCGACTATGTCCAGGAGGCAAAGCACGCTTACGGCTATCACGATGTGCGGATGCGGGTCATACCGTCAGCCACCGACATTGCCAGCATGGAAGAATGCCTGACATGGCTGCGGCTGGTCTCGCCGGAGGACGCCAAAATCATCTGGCTGCGCGCCGAGGGCCATCGCTGGCGGTACGTGTGCATTCAGGCTGGCTGCGTGCGCCAAACTGCCTGGCGGCGCTGGGTCGCGGCGCTGCAGACGATTGCCAACAGGTTGAACGGTGGAGGCCGCAACCGAAAGGTCGCGCAATAAGTTGACCGCCGCCGCCATTTCCGGATTCGAACTGCCCTTTTTTGCTTTTTCAAATCAGGACCGGCATGCAGTCGAACAAATGGCTGTTTGGATCCCCTCGAGACCAATGCTGCACCATGCACATTCCGGCAGAAAGGGCGGATTGCAGCCTTTCGCTGCGTGCGCAAATTGAACTCATGTTTTCTTGAAAGCGGCCATTGGATCCGATGTTATTCGACAATAAATCGGATGTGCGGTCAGTGCCCAAAGCAGCGACAAAGAGCCTGATTGATGTCGGTTGGCCTTGAGAGACCTTCCTCTCAATCATGGAGGTGTCAACGCCGGAGCAAAACTGCGTCAATACGCCGGAGAAATAGTGCTCCATTTGGCTGATTTTAGCCGGAGTAAAAGTGCAACGTGTACGGCGGTTCCATCTGACCTGCCCCCCGAGGCTCCCTCACTTTGATGTAGAGTTTGTTCAACCTTTCAAAGGAGCAAACAAATGCGAAAGAGCCGTTTTACTGAGGCACAAATTATTGGGATGATTAAGGAGCAGGAAGCTGGGATGCCGGCTGCAGAGGTGTGCCGCAGGCATGGCCTTAGTCCAGCGTCGTTCTACAAGTTCAAATCCAAATACGGTGGCATGAATGTGTCTGAGACCCATCGCCTTAAATCGCTTAAAGATGAGAACGGCAAACTGAAACGCCTGCTGGCTGATACCATGCTCGACAATGTGGTGTTGAAAGACTTGCTGGGAAAGAACTGACGACGCCAAGTGAACGGCGGGCAGCAGCACAAAAGGCGATGCGGGATCATCATGTCTCACAACGCCGTGCTTGCGGGCTTATTGGCGTCGATCCCAAGACTGTTCGGGGTGACTGCCCGCCCGATAATCCAGAAGTCCGCGAAAAGATGAAGTTGATTGCCAGCAAGCGGCGTCGGTTCGGCTACCGCAGGATCGGCGTGTTGTTGGAACGCAAAGGAATGATCATGAATCATAAGAAGCTATATCGTATCTACACCGAGGAAAAGCTGGGTGTGCGTCAACGAAGGGGGGGCCGCAAACGCGCGCGTGGATCACGAACACCAATGCCTGTAGCGCTGCGTCCGGGCGAGCGTTGGTCGCTGGACTTTGTGTCCGACACGTTCGGAGCATCACGTAAGTTCCGCATGTTGGCGGTGAACGATGATTGCTGCCGTGAGAACCTATGTTTGATGGCTGACACCAGCATATCTGGTGCGCGGGTGGCCCGTGAACTGGACGCGTTTGTGCGTCGATACGGAAAGCCAGCTTGCATTGTCAGCGATAATGGGACCGAGTTCACCAGTCGTGCGATCCTGAAATGGGCGGGAGACAACGATTTGGACTGGCACTACATTGACCCAGGCAAACCGCAGCAGAACGCCTTCATTGAAAGCTTCAATGGCAGCCTGCGTGCCGAACTGCTGAACGAGGAGATCTTCGATACGTTAGATGATGCTCGCCGCAAACTGGCGCTCTGGCGATACGATTACAACAACGTCAGACCGCACTCATCACTTGGAAACCAAACACCCGTCCAAGCGCGTCGAGCGCTTGAGCAATTTGAGGGCTCCGCGCACAACGCGCTTGCCCAAACTGACGACGAAGAATATGAAGTCCAAACCCGCAAACTCTCGTTATGAATGAGGGAGCCTCGGGGGGCAGGTCACCGTGGTCTGGTCCTCTTGGTGGTTGTCGGACTTGAGAGTGTAGTGAACAAGCAGGCTCATGGTCTGGCTTCCTTAGGTTTGATCAGTGCAGGCATCAAGCACGGTGCGGCGTCATTTGACAACTATCAAGTGCCCCAGTCGATCTCTCATCGTTCTGTTGAGCAATGTGCTGCTCTTATGCGGTCCATATTTCTATAGAAGTCTTGCGACCTCGCAAACTTATCGCGTCTCTCGCGGTAAATTTTTCTTGATTTGAGTGCTCCGCATCCTTGGATGATCGAGCTTGCCGCATGAGATTTTCGCTCACAGTGCACTGGCAACCAAGTTCCCGGGTTGACGCCTCAAGTCTGCTTGCAACATTGACGGTATCGCCGACAACAGCAAACTCCAATCGCCTGGACGGTCCAATGTCTCCAAGGATCACCGGTCCGTAATGTACTCCAATTGATACCTGAATCGGTTCGAAGCCTTTTGCCTTGCGATCTTCATTGAAGGATTTCGCTTCATCAATAAGTTGCAATGCTGCTCTCAGGGCGTTGGCGGCATCCTCGTCTTTGGTTTCCGGAGTCCCAAACGTCGCCATTACACCATCTCCGAGATACTTGTCCAATGTGCCTTCATTCTGAAATATGGCTCGCTCTACAAAGGCATGATAGTTCCGAAGCAGCTCCATCACCTCTTCTGGCGAATGACGCTCTGCGAAATTTGTGAAACCTACGATATCTGTGAACAATACCGCCACTTCTTGAGTTCGAACTGCCCCAATATCATGGTCGCTGGACGCCAATACATCGACAAGACTAGAGGGAAAATAGCGCGCAAGGTTTGCGCGTTCGGCAGCGATTCCTGCCTGCCGACGCAAGAGTTGGTTTGATCGCCAACCCTTAACCGCGAGAATTCCAGCCACAATCAGGAAGACAACCATTTCTTGCACACGTACCGCCGGTTGAACACTATTGGGGTCGAGTTCAGCGCCGATAATGGTGTGCCCCTCGAATGCAATGGCAGCAGCTTCACTGAGTTCCGGTATTTCATGCCCAAACCATGAGACGCCAAGGAAACCCACCAGCCAAAGCAGCGCGACCCACATGCCTATAGCCCAGACCGTTCTCCATGAGTAAGCCAATGTTCCAACCGCGAGGATGATGAAAAAGTAGATGAAGTTGTCGAACCTATAAGTAATCGCAGTTGGTATTTCTTCGCTGAGAAACGGATTTGGAACAATGAACAAAATAGTCAACAGGCTAAGATCAACAAAAATCAGCAGGAGTTCGGTTTTGGAGTAACCCACTGTCGAAATGCGAAATTGGAGCCATCCCAAAGCGATTAACAGCACGACGAAGACTTCATAATAAATCACACTTAAGTTGGGATTCAAGAACGGTAAGAGGACAAAAACCAAACCCATGGCAATTGTACGAGCAATGAACGCAAGCCGGTGCCCCTCCTTTTTCTCTTTCTCAAGTGCCTGAGCAAGAAACTGATTTGATTTGGCTTCTTGTTCGTCCAACTGTCGGAATCCGCGTAACCGAGCTAGGAGCTTGAAAGGCGATAGACTACTCTGAACCGACATACTTAACCCTCTTTTTCAGTGTCTTTGTTCGCACTGCCGTCATCCATACACAGAAAATGCTGCGCCGACTACAAATGGAAGCTAAAGGCTTATCCCCTTTGTTCCGGCAAGACTACATGTTGAGGCGACAGAGTTGATGATTGTGGCTTGAGGCGTGGATCGGATCAATTTGCGGCGCAGTTTGGGCGCATAA
>JBLHMP010000050.1:0-30340 GCA_047623555.1 Granulosicoccus sp. | reverse complement strand
CTCGTGCCTCGTGCCTCGTGCCTCGTGCCTCGTGCCTCGTGCCTCGTGCCTCGTGCCTCGTGCCGCCACGTCATATCGTCGAAATCATCCCCTAACGCCTCTCCAGGGGGCTTATTCTCAAACGCGGATGCCTTTAGTCTTTTGTAATCGATTTGCAAAATCCCTTCCCGCAAATTGAACGCTTTCAGTTAGGTCCCGAGGCTATGGGCCCACTCAAATTTATAAAGGACTATTGATGAACCTCGATCAGGCAATGCAAGAGCGCCGCTCCATCCGCGGATTTACAAACCAGCCTGTTTCGCGCGAACTGCTGGAAGAGATCATTGCCTTGGCCAACCGGGCACCCTCCTCGATGAACACCCAGCCTTGGCACCTTCATGTTCTGACCGGCGAACCGCTGGAAGACATTCGCAAAGGTAACACGGAAAGGATGCTCAACGGCACGTCACCCAGTCGTGAAATCGGGGACTACGCCGCCTACGAAGGGAAACACCGCACCCGTCAGATCGAAATTGCGGTGCAATTATTCGAGGCCATGGGAATTGAGCGACATGATGCAGAGCGCAGACAAGACTGGGTCATGCGCGGCTTTCGCCAGTTTGACGCTCCAGTCTCTATCGTTGTCTGCTTTGATCGCGCGCTTCTCGGCAATACGATCGCGCATTTTGACTCCGGCGCGATGACATATGGCTTGGTACTGGCCGCTTGGGGCAAAGGCCTTGGGGCAGTCATCAACGGGCAAGGTATTATGCAAAGCCCCGTGGTGCGGGAAGTGGCAAACATTCCTGACGATCAAGTCATTTTGACTTGCGTAGCGCTTGGTTGGCCAGAAGAAGATTTTGTTGCGAACTCGGTTGTCTCACGTCGTCGCCCTATCGAAAACACCGCGCGTTTTCTTGGGTTTATGGAGTGAATGACCTATTCCGTTGAAAAACTCTAAAAACAGCGATCAGAGAACTTCCCGCAGAAACGCATCTCCTGCGAAAACTGGATGGGATTATTCATAAGGCGCGCCTCGCTACGTACCCATTTGAGAGCTCTGTGGGAATTTGGTGATGGCGTGATTTGAAAGGCGGCGTATTGTGGCGGGTGTCAAAGCCAGCCAGAAGCTCACGATGAACGATACTACTGTCCTGCCGTTTCGCCAATCGAAAACTGTTGTCGCTCCGTTAGCGGAGCTGACGTGAGAAGCTACAGCAGCGTCAATATGGTTGAAACAGCGCTTTCAAATCTGACAGATTGGGAATTCGACGTTGAATAGCAATAGGCCTAAGTCAGGTGCAGCACACTGCACCTGACTTAGGCCTATAGGTTATTTCCCCCAATCAAGCAGAACTTCGACGATGGGCGGCCAGATCAGCAGGATAGATAGTGCAAACAGCTGGATGCAGATAAACGGCAAGAAGCCCTTGAAGATATCCGTTAGGGATATATGCGCCGGAGCCACCGATTTCAGGTAGAATGCCGCAGGGCCAAAAGGTGGCGACAGAAAACTGACTTGCATGTTCATACAGAACACGACGCCAAACCACACCGACAGATACTTGGGTTGCAGCACGCCAAACAGGCCGATCTCTTCGATGGGCAACCGGTAGATGATCGGCAGAAAAACCGGGATGATCAGCAATACAATCCCGACCCAATCCATAAACGCGCCCATGAACAACAGGATCAGCATCATGGTTAGAATGACCGCCATTGTTGGCATGTTTGATCCAACAATCAGATCAGCAACATACTGCGGTCCGCCCGCAATTGTATAGGCCCCCGCCAACGCAGCCGCGCCGATAGTCACCCAAATGATGGTGCCGGTTGATTTGAGCGTCCGCATCAGGCTGTCCCACAACCCGTCGCGCACATTTGGCAAAACCAGCGACCAAATTAGCAGCAGGCTAAAGGTCAGAACAGTCTGAGTAATGCCTAGGGCCTGACCCTCCCAATTTAGAAACACCTGTGGCAGAATAAGGACCACCACGACATAGCCCAGCAAGAGACGCGCGTTGCGTTTTATACCGGCGAGCCAATCTGTGCCGGTTTTCTGATAAAGGATCATCAGAACAAAAACGGTCAACGCCCCCATTCCGGCGGCCTCGGTGATGCCGGTGATACCGCCATAGATTGAGCCAAGAACAACACCAATCACCAGGATCGGCGGCACGAGGCCTTTACCCATCGTCCAGGCCCGCACGGTATGCTGGCGGCCAAAGAAGAAAAAGATCAGCAAAAGCGCGATAACCACGATGCCGCCGAACCAAGGCACATGGCCAGGAGTGCCGCCGGTAATAAGTTCGGCACCATCACCCAGGTCGATGTTCTGCCCGGTCACTGTGAAAAACGACGCCCGTAAAAACAGCGCGGTGCCAAAACCTGCGGCCAGAACCACCAAGAAATTCAGAAACAGTTTGCCCTTTTCGCGGCCATAGGGTTCTCCGGGCACTGGGTCCGGCAATGGCGCGTCCTCGGGGTGCAACTGCGTGCGCACGATGATATAGAGGATAATAAGGCTGGCCAACATGAACCCGGGCAAAAAGGCCGCCGTGAATAGCGACTTGATCGAGGTTTCGGTGATGAGCCCGTAAATGATCAGAACAATCGACGGGGGGATCATGGTGCCAAGGCTACCACTGGCGCAAATTGTACCAATGGCCAGGTTCTGACTATAGCCAAGCCGCAACATCTGCGGCAGCGCGATCAGGCCAAGCAGGACAACTTCGCCACCGATGATGCCCGACATGGCGGCCATGATCACAGCCATGATCGACGTCACAATTGCAATACCGCCACGGGTGCGGTTCAGCCAGACGTTAAGCGACGTGTACATATCTTTGGCGATGCCGGATCGTTCCAGCAATGACGCCATGAAAATGAACAACGGAATTGATATGAGGACGTAGTCCGTTAACAACCCGTATATCTTTTGCGCCAAAATATTCAGGGGCCCCATTCCGGGTCGACCGGTCAGGATGCCATCGCCAAAACTAAGCGGATTCAGCAACAAAGCCGGTTCAAACTTCATCACCAATACGGCAACGGCCATAAACGCCGAGGCAAGACCCAGCGGCATGCCGATCGCCAATAGCACCACCAGCCCTACCATGAGGGCCAAAGATATAGTTCCGATGTCCATCAGGTGTCCCTTGTCTTCGTGCTTTGAATTGCGCTGCGTGTCACGTCCAGATCTCCAACGCCGTCTACGCCAACTGCGGCCTTAAGGCGTTCAATTTCGTCCTGGTCGATGTCGTCGGCGGCGGTGTGTTTTACCGGCACCAGATGCCAGTCGTTAATCAGGTTCATAACCGCCTGTATGGCGACCATCGACACAACAAACAGAACCATGGTTTTCAATGTTGCCGGAATCGGCGGGTCAAACGCGGTGCCAAAGGTCTCCCAACGCATGAATTTCGCAAAGGCTTCGCCGTAGCCGCCATAAATCAGCGCCAATGCAAAGAACACGATAAGCGAGGTCGAAATGATATCAAACGTCTTTTGCAGGACCCGGGGAACCGCGTCATACAGAAGAAAAATACGGATATGGCAGCGCTGCTGCATGGCATAAATTCCCGCCAGCAAGAACACAAATCCAGCAACCCAAAGTGACAATTCGTTGGCCCAGAGCGTCGGCGCGTCAAACACATAACGCACAATAACTTCGTACAACATCACCGAGGTCATGATGATAATCAGCATCATCGTAATGCGTCCAAAAAAGATGGATGGCCGGTCGACTTTGTACAGCGGGTCATATTCCATCGGCGCACGGCGTACGGTCATGATACCAACCATAAAGAGGAGTGGCGACAGGATCAGCGCGGCGTAATCAACGAAATCCCCCCTGAGCCCAAAAACAGGCGACAGGGTCGGCGTTACATCAATCCGATCAAACTGTGCCAAAAGCTGTGCGTTTTCAGGTCCAAAATCCAGAATATAGGCCGGACCGTGCCAGATGACCCAGCCAAAACAAACACAGAAAATAAATGGGATCAGCCATTCGATTGGCGTTCCGTAACGTTGCTCCATCGAGCGCTTCCTCCCCATCCGCGGTCAATATCCGCGGGCATTTCAAAAACCCGGCCAAAGGATTTTCCTTTGGCCGGGCCAGGTGTTTCAGGTATTATTTTTCGACAAGGCCAAGTTGCTCAAGATAGGCCATGTGGCTTGCAACCAGTGCTTTGGCTTCTGGCGTAGTGGCGTACTCGGGCCAGGACGCTTGTGCCGCAGCACGGAACGCTGCCATGTCTTCGGGGGCCCAAGCCCACAGGGTTACACCATCTGCAATCAATGCGGCGGCGGCTTCGGCGTTTGCCTTTTCAGTAAACAGGGCTGTGCGCAGTGCCAGGCTTTCCATGCCAACCGACATGATCGAACGGTGCGCCGCAGGCATCGCATCCCAAACGGCTTTGTTACACGCCAGGTGATCGGATGGCATCGAGTGGAAGCCCGGGAAAGTAGCGTGCTTAGAGATTTCGTACAGCCCCATACCCTTGTTGTTGGCCAGTGATGACGCGTCGGCGCCGTCAATGATGCCGGTTTCCAGCGCGGTAAAGATTTCAGTGAAATCCATCACGATTGGCGAAGCGCCCATTTTGTCAAAAATCTTTGTTTCCATGCCAGGAGGCGAACGGAATTTCCAGTTTTTGAAATCTGCGGCATTGCGAATTGGGTCGTTGGAAACAAGGCTCTCTTGCCCGCCAAGCCACCAGCCGATCAGCTGCATGTCGTATTTGTTGTACAACCCTTGTGCGGCCTCAAGACCACCACCGTAATACAACCAGCTTAGCTGCTGGTAGGGGGTCGAATAGCCACCCATGATGTCGCCAACAAACTGGAACGCAGGATTTTTACCTGTCTGGTATCCACCGCCGGTAAAGTCACAGTCCAAAATGCCGGTCGCAGCCGCATCAAATGTTTCAACCGACTTAACAACAGCCGAAGAATAGAACATCTCAACCTGAATATCGCCGCCAGACATTAACTGAATGTTATCGACATACTCAGTAGCCAGCTTACCAGACACCGATTCCGGTCCATGATGTGTCTGAATGCGTAGTTTTGTAATTTCTGCCGTTGCAACGGTTCCCGCCAAAATTGCAGCAGCACCCACCGCCATTGCGGTATATCTAAAGGTTTTCATTGGTTTCCTCCCAGTTTTCGATTTCACGCAGCCGCCACGGAATTTGCATCCGTCATTTCAGGCCACCTATCCAAGAGCCTAACGATGCCACTTCATTCTGCCAACCAAAATTTGAAATTATCCAAAATTTTGAAGTTTTCTTGTTTTAGCAACTTTTCCGCCGTAGTGTTGAAAGCACGGCCGCAACAGGAATCAAACCATGCGCATCGACACAAACGAGATTTACGTCGACCTGCAGCGTAAGCTGATCACAGCGTCTCTAAAGCCCGGAGCGAAACTAAAACCAAGCGAGCTTCAGGGGCAATACGGCTGCTCCTCAAATACGGTTCGTGATGTTTTATTGCGGTTATCAATGGTCGGATTGGTCGACTTTGAAATCCAGCGGGGGTTTCGGGCCAAGCCGTCGACACCGGAATTACGCCGCGATGTCACAAAATTTCGCATCCTTCTGGAACAAGAGGGGGCCGCACTTTCGATGGTGAATGGCGGCGTTCAATGGGAGGCAAAACTGGCCGCATCCCATCACCAACTTCGTCACATCGAATCCCAGATTGAGCTGGGAAACGACGTGCAGCCCTATATGAATTTGTGGTCAGACGCCGAAAAAGAGTTTCACGACACGCTGATTTCCAGCTGCGATTCTCCGCTGTTGCGCGAAACCTATGGCTATATCTACGCCCAATTTCGCCAACAAATGGTCAGTCAGGAACGTGATTTCGGATCAAATTACTTTCGCGCGATCATCAAAGAACATCAGGCGATTCTGGATGCGGCCCTGACCCGTGATGTCCAAGCCTGCCGTCAGGCGATTTACGACCATCTAGAACGAAATCTCTGATCTGAGGGCAAGCATGGTCTAACTGTCCTCTGATAATTCCAGTCCGGTTTTCACCGAATAGTAAACAATGCAATCAATGATTGTGGAAGCGGGTGCAACAGCCCATAACTTCGAGATAACCGGTAATAATTTGACGGGATCAAAGATGTTTGGACGTTTGGGCATTCTCACATTATCCGCGTGCATGGTTTTGGTGGCAGTTACGGTTGGCCATGCACAAAGCGATAGTTTTATGTCGCCGATGGGGCCTATTGCAGCTGAACAAAAGGCCCATTTTATACAAATCATCGCAATAACCATGCTTGCCGTCATCCCGGTTTTTGTTCTTCTTCCGTTAATCTTGTTGAAATACCGTCGCAGCAATAAATCCCCGGATTACCAGCCCAAATGGGAGTTTTCGCTGCCGCTGGAAATTGTCATGTGGGCTGTGCCGCTTATCTTGACGGCTGTGCTCTCTGTTTATCTGTGGAAAACCACCCACCGGCTTGACCCTTACGCGGCGATCGAGAGCAACAATCCTACGATCAATGTGCAGGTTATCGGGTTGGATTGGAAATGGGTGTTCATCTATCCCAATCTGGGCATTGCCACGGTCGGCGAACTGGCCTTTCCGGTCGATCATCCGGTGTCAATGACGCTGACCACCGACACGGTGATGCAATCGTTTATCATCTCGGCGCTTGCTGGACAGATTTATGCGATGCCGGGCATGACGACCAAATTGAATGTCATCGCCTCAGAACCCGGGACGATGCAGGGCGAAAATATGCAATATAACGGCATTGGTTTTACCGGACAAAAATTTGACGCCATAGCAATGAAGCCCGCCGATTTTGAGTCTTGGGTAGAACGCGTGCAACACGAGGGCGTTGCGCTGGATGACGACAGCTATGCAATCCTGGCCAGGCAAAGCACCCGAACCGAGGCCCATACCGCACTGGCCACGTCGGACATGCCCAAAACCGCGATATATTTCACCCTGGCTGACACTAAGATGTTTGATGACATTGTGCATAAATATCACGGCGGCCACCTGATACCGGACACGCCACACAGCACCCATATGACGACAAAAAGCCAAGAGGTTTCGCAATGATCCAATCTGATATTCTGGGCCGATTGGAACTAGATTCTTTCCCGTTTATGGCATTGATCAGAAACCCGGGAACCAATGAAATTGTTGCCAATGTTGCGGCAGGTATCGTTGTGCTTGGCGCGCTGACAGTCCTGATTGCGCTGACAAAATACCGTCTTTGGCGGCCCTTGTGGACCGATTGGCTCACCTCTACCGACCACAAAAAAATCGGTATCATGTATATCGTCTTTGCGATTGTGATGCTGGCCCGAGGCGTGATTGAGGGCGTGGTCATGCGCGCGCAACAGGCCATAGGTGGCGGCAGCGGATTTCTTGAGGCGGACCATTTCGCACAATTGTTCAGCACCCACGGCACGATTATGATTTTCTTTGTGGCAACCCCATTTGTTATTGGCTTTATCAACTACGTCATGCCGATCCAGATCGGCGCCCGTGATGTTGCATTTCCGGTGATGAACCAGATCAGCCTTGGCCTGACGGTGGCGGCTGGCATGATGTTGATGGTGTCGCTAATTGTTGGCGAATTTTCGACCGGTGGCTGGACCGCCTATCCGCCTTATACTGGCGCGCAATTCAATCCCGGGGTGGGGCCGGATTACTGGATTTGGGCCATTGTTGTCGCCGGGGTGGGCACCACCCTTAGCGGTATCAACTTTGCGGTGACCCTCTATAAGATGCGCGCGCCCGGCATGACGCTGATGCGGATGCCGCTGTTTTGCTGGACGGTGATTTGTGCCTCAATCCTGATCATTTTCGCGCTGCCGCCGCTTAGTATTGCGGCACTGATGCTGGCGGCTGATCGCTATATGGATTTTCACTTTTTCACCAATGATCTGGGCGGCAATATGATGAACTATGCCAACCTGTTCTGGCTGTTCGGCCACCCCGAAGTCTATTTGCTGGTGTTGCCCGCCTACGGCATTTTTTCAGAAATTTTTGCCACCTATTCCGCCAAACGGCTGTACGGGTACACGTCGCTGGTGATCGCGACGATGACCATCGCGGTGCTATCGTTTACCGTCTGGCTGCACCACTTTTTCACCATGGGTCAAAGTGCGCTGATCAACGCAGTGTTTGGCATTGCCACCATGCTGATCGCCATTCCGACCGGCATTAAGGTCTATGACTGGATGGCCACGATGTACCGTGGGCGCATCCGGCTGACCGTTCCGATGGTCTATGCAATTGGCTTTCTGATCCTGTTTGTCATCGGCGGTTTGACCGGGATCATTCTGGCGAGCCCAACAGTCGATTTTCAGGTCCACAATTCACTGTTCTTGGTGGCGCATTTCCACAATGTGTTAATCCCGGGCGTGCTGTTTGGCCTGCTGGCCGGCTATAACTATTGGTTCCCCAAAGCGTTTGGGTTTCTGCTGAATGAAAAACTGGGCCGGGCGTCGGCCTACTTGTGGATTGTCGGGTTTATGATCACCTTCTTACCGCTTTATGTGGTCGGTCTGATGGGCATGCCGCGACGGTCGTTTAGCTATACCGATCCGGCGTTTGTGCCTTGGTTGGTCCTTGCCTTTATTGGCGCTCTGACAATCCTTGCGGCGCTGCTTATGTTTCTCGTGCAATTGCGGGTCAGCATCCGGGACCGTGATCAAAACCGGGTACAATTTGGCGACCCGTGGGATGGCCGCACGTTGGAATGGTCGATCCCCGCGCCACCGCCAGAGTATAACTTTGCTATCATCCCAACCATCACCGGGCGCGACGCATTTGCCGAAGCCAAGATCGACGGAACCGCCTATGAGGTTAACGGCCCCTATGAGGACATAGAGTTGCCCAAAAACACACCGGTTGGCATCCTGCTCTGCGTGCTTAGTGCCGCGTGGATGTTTGCCATGGTCTGGTGGATCTGGTGGCTGGCTGTGCTGGTCTCGGTGATCATCGTGCTGCTGGTGATTGCCTGGAGTTTCAACACCAACACCGAACGGCTGATCCCGGCAGAGCAGGTTCAGCGTGAACATGAGGCCTGGCTGGCGCAGCTAAAAGCATCAACCCCAGTCGATCGCGACAAAGAGTTCAGCACCGAAAACCTCGGATACGCCAAGACAGAATTGGCAGGGGATACATGAGCATGCATAAACTCTTTCGCCATCCGGGTCTTAACCTGACGGACACACCGGACGGGCATCTGGCCAAGAACGAGACACTCATTTTTGGGTTCTGGATCTTTTTGATGAGCGACCTAATCATCTTTGGTCTGATGTTTGCCATCTACATCACCTCAATTGATGCCCAGGCTGGCGGGCCGGGGCCCAAACAGCTGTTCGATTTCACCAGTCTGGCCATTCAAACCCTCCTGCTTTTGACCAGCAGCCTGACCGTCGGCTTTGCCTCACTTACGCTGAAATATAACCCGACATTGGGCAGGTTGGTGATGTGGTTGCTGGTAACCCTGGCACTAGGATTTGGGTTTCTGACTTTTGAGATGCGCGATTTCATCGACATCGCCTCAAAAGGCGGCGTTCCAACACGCAGCGGCTATCTATCGGCCTTTTACGGGTTGGTTTTACTGCACGGGCTACATGTCGCCATGGGGTGCCTGTGGCTGATCGTCATTCTGGTGCAAATCCGGGTGTTTGGGTTGATAAATGTCGTGACAACCCGATTGATCAGGTTTTCACTGTTCTGGCATTTTCTTGATCTAATCTGGATCGGTATCTTTTCGATCGTCTTTTTCGGAGGCTGGACTTTTGGATAACAAAACCGAATACCAACGCGATCTGCGATCCTATCTGACCGGGTTCACCCTGTCTTTGGCACTGACGGGTCTGGCCTTTTGGGTTATGCTGGGCACAACCCTTGGTTCCGGCAAAACCATGATGATCATTGGTGCGCTGGCCATTGTGCAACTGGTCGTGCAAATGCGGTTCTTTCTTCACATCGATCGCAGCAAACAAAAACGCGAAGACCTTGATCTGATCCTGTTTTCAACGCTTGTGCTGTTGATCATCGTGTTGGGGACAGTCTGGATCATGGGAAATCTGTCGACTCGAATGCATATGGCAATATAGTAAACAACACTATGCGATGTTGTACCGACAGGAGAGTTTTGTGGATCAGATGCCGCGCCTAAACCATTCGCACGGGGGTTTTCACCATGTCTTTTGCTGAAGAAGCACCGGTACCGGCGTCGTGGATATCGCGATTGCTCGCACATCCGGTTTTCAGAATTGCGGTGCCATTACTTATCGCAGGCATTGCAGTTTTTGTGCTGCACTATTTGGCGACGCACATAAAGTGGAGCGACGTAAAGGCGGATGTCGCCGCAACATCAGATGCTTCATTGCTTTGGGCTGTTGTCGCCACCGTGGTTAGCTTTGTTGGCATGGCATTGTATGATGTGATCGCTGTTGAAAGCGTTGCCAAAGGCAAAGTGCCGCTGCGGATTGCTGCTATGGCCGGGGCTTGTGGCTACGCGGTTTCCAACTTTCTCGGGTTTTCCTATCTCACCGGCACGGCGGTGCGTTACCGTGCGTATGCCTCATTGGTGCCAGACATCACGCTGATTGCGGGGGTGATTGCAACGTCCTGGATCGCCTTCTGGATGGGCATAATCCTGGTACTTGGTGGATTACTGACGTTTCATCCTGCCGGGCTAAGCACTGTCATAGATATCAGCGGCGGCACAGAAACCGCGATTGGCGTGGCCCTGCTGGTAGCATTGGCTGGGCTGTTCGCTTGGCTGGCAACCGGTGAACGAAAACTATCGCTGCATGGCGAGGGGTTTGCCCTGCCGAATCTAAGGCTGTCAGGGTTGCTGACCGGGG
Organism: Granulosicoccus sp.; assembly: GCA_047623555.1. Lineage (GTDB taxonomy): Bacteria > Pseudomonadota > Alphaproteobacteria > Rhodobacterales > Rhodobacteraceae > NORP181. The sequence goes on along the minus strand of JBLHMP010000050.1, from coordinate 19,496 downwards.
CCTCGATTGTCGACATTGTTGGCGCAGCTTTGGCGTTATATGTGCTGATGCCGGACGACCTAAGCCAAAGTTTCCCGTATTTCTTTGTGATCTACATCGCCGCCACCGGGTTGGGTATCCTAAGTCACGCCCCCGCCGGAATTGGGGTGTTTGAGGCGGTGATGATCGCCGGGCTTGGTGGCTCAGGGCGCTCTGATCTGTTGGCGGCGCTGTTGCTGTATCGCGCAATTTATACGTTCATGCCGTTTCTGCTGGCCACCCTTGGGCTGGCGGCTGTCTGGGCCTTAACAAGCAAACACCACATCGGCGCGGCCGCGTCCTGGACCTATCGGCTGACCCGCCCAATTGTTCCGATGTTTGCCGCGGGGATTGCGCTTATTGCCGGCACGACGCTGTTGGTTTCGGGCAGTCTTCCGACAAACGTGCGCGCGATGCGTATGCTTGGGGACGTTCTGCCGGTGTCCTTTATCGAAGCATCCCACCTGGCCGGGAGCATAACTGGGCTGCTTTTGATTATCATATCGCGCGGGCTTTATCGAAAACTGTATCGGGCCTGGATTGTGACGCTTGGGCTTATGGCTTTTGGCCTTGTTGCGACCCTGTTCAAGCAACCGGGGTGGATTGAATCGATATCTCTGATCACGTCCTTTGGCATTTTGCTGCTGTTTAAATCAGCGTTTTACCGTGTCGACGGCGCCTCAATTTTCCGTCTGAACGGCACCTGGATTGTCAGTGTTATCACCCTATTCGCCGTTGTGGTCTGGATCGGGGTATTTGCCTATTCCCACGTCGCCTACCAAGATGATTTGTGGTGGGATTTCGCGCTAAAAGGCAATGCGTCCCGATTTATGCGGGCCTCACTGGTGGGGGCAATTGTCCTTGCTGTGGTGTGCTTTAACTCGATCATGAACAATCGCTCTGAGCGGATCACGGCGCAACCGATACCAGATTTGGTCAGAAAACTAGTCGCCGCCAGCGAAGACGCCGACGCCCAAATCACCCTGACTGGCGACAAGGCATTCCTGATTGCCGATGATGAGAGCGCCTATTTGGCCTATGCCGATACAGGATCAACGCTGGTCACATATGGTGAACCGGTTGGCGACCCTGAGACCGGAGCAAAGCTAATCTGGAAATTCCGCGAACAGGCGGATCAGGCCGGGCGGCGCTGTGCGTTCTATTCTGTTTCGCCGGCCTACGTTCCAACCTATCTGGATCTTGGCCTGTCGATTATCAAAATCGGAGAGGTTGCTCGCGTTGATCTGACGTCTTTCAGCCTGGAAGGATCTTCTAAGAAAAACTTTCGTCAGGCCAAAAACCGTGCCATCCGCGAGGGCTATAAATTCGACGTCATCCCAGCCGCAGAAATCAAGGAATTCCTACCCAAGCTGCATGAGATTTCTGACGCTTGGCTTGTGTCAAAACAAGGCTCGGAAAAGGCGTTTTCGCTGGGGGCGTTCTCGGATGAGTACAATTCGTATTTCGACCACGCGGTGCTGCGCAAAGTCGATACTGACGAGATCGTCGCCTTTGCCAACCTGTTTCAAAGCGGCAACCGGAACGAACTGTCGCTTGATCTTATGCGCTATACACCCGGTGGCCCAAATTTTGTGATGGACGCCCTATTTGCCGAACTCATGACCTGGGGCGCAGAGCAGGGGTTCCATTGGTTCTCGCTCGGCGCCGCGCCGTTTTCTGGCATCGAAAACCATCAGCTTGCATCGCTTTGGAACCGGATCGGTGGATTTGCCTATGAACACGGCGAACATTTCTACCACTTCGAAGGGCTGCGGGCATTCAAGCAGAAATTTGGGCCGGTCTGGACGCCGAACTATCTGGCCTGTCCCGGTGGGTTGGCGGTACCGCATGTTCTGTATGAGGTGAATGGGCTTATTTCTGGCGGCATCAAAGGCTTGATCAAATAGCGTGCAACAAGACGCGGCTAGGCGTCTTTAGGCACAACATGCAGCGGCGGCACAACTAATATAAAGCTGACAATCGCGGCCGCGAGGCTGACGATTGTTATAAATATGACCGTCCAGACAACTTCTTTCGAATGCGCAACTGCGGCGAGCAACATTGACACAATGACAAAAAGGATCAGCGCCGGCCTTCTGGAAACGGCATTTGCCTTCACCCGCTGATCTTTTGGTGCGATATCCATAAAATACAGATCTCGGGCGTTTTTCACACCGATCACTGCGACAGTCGCCACAAAAAAGGTCGGTCTGATCGTTCATTTAAAGCACGCCACAAAGGCGCGGCAACGATCAACCCTACAGGGGATGAAATGATGAGGCACGTCAGGTCGTGCGAAGATGCGTGCTGCTTTTCTGCTGCAAGAAATGCCAAAAATGGCACGGGCAAAGCCGAAACTGTAACGAGATACCGTATCATTATGAACTTCCGAAACCAATGTTGACGCCATAATTCGCGGGTATTGATGACAAATACCTTGAACGGAATTGGGTGGGACGTGATTTTGGCGCTCGAATTTGGGCTAACCACCGTTTCGCGAACCGAAGCCTACAAAGAGAGGTGGCTCCAGTTTTTTGAGCTATGCTTGAATTTGGGTGACGCGCATCATCAGGCACGCGGTTTTTGGTGTCGTTGGTCGCTTTGACACATGATTTCCTGGATGACTTTTGGCAACTGGTTCCTGCCTTTGAGGCGCATTTGCTGTCCGCAGATCTCGCCGAAGATCGCCTGCCGGACGCAGAAGCCCTGGCATCACGGCTGGCACCGAGGCACATGACGCTGCCCAAGGATGTCGCCGTCACCCATCCTTCGCTCGACAGGTTCGATCTGATCATTCTCGATGACATCACTTATGCTCACAAGGATCAGGCTGAAACCGGCGTTCTCTTCGAGCTTATCGCCCGGCGTTATGAGTATCGCAGCATCGCCATTGCCGCCAATCAACCGTTCAGCGGCTGGAATCAGATCTTCCCGGACAAGGCCATGACCGTGGCCGCCATCGACCGACTGGTTCATCACGCAACCATCCTGGAGATGAATGCCGAAAGCTTCCGCCAGCGCACACCCGCTTTCAACAAGAGGGCTCAGGACGAACCGCCAGCGACAGCCATTACCGACAACCAGCGCGAAGGAGAGAACTGAGAAAAGACACCGACAGAGACGCCAACCGGCAGCCTCAAAACAGGCCAAGGTGGTTGTCGCAAGCGGACAAGATGGTTGACGCGCTACACCCGGATAAGTCCGGAAATCGAAAAATACCAGCATCGCCTCACTGTCTTTAGTCATGCAGTTCACGCCTTTTTCGTATTTCAGTTTGTATTTTTCAGTGAACAACGCCAGCGCAGTTTTTGCCTCCGAACGGGTTTCGGCATGCTGAAAGTCGTTCAAATTCGCCTTCACCGCCGCGGCCATTTGCTTGGGAAACAGTTCAGCATATTCTTCACCTTACCTGTGGCGACGCTTGCATATCGCGCCATTGTCGTAAGTTTGGAATGCCCGAGCAGTACTTGGATCACCCCGATATCGACGCCGCGTTCCAGTGGATGGGTCGCAGTACTATGGCGCATCGTGTGCAGCGTCACGCGTTTAGTGATCCCGGCTTCTCCAACGGTTTCCCAGAATAATCGCGAGATTTGGCAAGCCGAGAGATGCTTTCCACAATGTCCGGGAAAAAGCATGCGTTTGGGCGCGGGCACATCCTTGTCCTGGCCGGTTGTCCGTTCCTTCCACCAGTCACGCAACAGCCCAAGAATATCCGACGGCAGCATAACATTGCGATCTTTACGGCCCTTCGATTGTACAATGCGAATGATCTCTTGGGCACTGTCGATGTCACGCCGCAAATGACTTGCAGGCGCGCAAGTGACTGGTCTGGGATGCAGGGCCGAGATTGCGCTCCGACATATCGGAAATTTTACGCTCGTGAAGGGGCTTTGTTGGGATGGAATGTTGAATGTTCATAAAAAGGCCACTGTTAATCAAGGTAAATCACTTCGACCAACAGCACACACCCAACATCAAAATCCGCGATAACAAATTCCTATTCAGCGTAACATCAGCCGGACAATGCCAGTATCGCGTAGAGATTTGGTGCTTGGGTCGTTAGAGCTTTTGCCTCGTGCAGAGTTCAACTGATGCTATGGGACATCTAGAACAGGGCTACGGCGATCCCAACTAGACTGCCTATTACGGCCAATATGTTTAGTGCTTTGAACGCAGCGCTGTTGTGCTACTTCTCCACAAGTTCGGGCGTTTTGTGCAATGCAATATGCATCCGTCCTGAGGTTCGTACCGGACCGTTTCTGTCGGCAAATCCGCCTCAGTTTGCTACGAATGTGGAGCGATAGATGTGGGATAATCCTTTTGAAGAAGCCGTTAAGGTAGTATATTTAACATAACACTTATTATAACACATATATAGCACTAGCAGAATTCAGCTCATATTAAACGTATCAGCGACTTCAAAACCGAATTGGGACATCAATCAGCGAAAACACACAAGCATCGACGCCGGTTGTTGTCGTTGTCCAAGACGCACCAAGAACCGACTTCTCGTGCGCAAATGCTATTGATCAAATCAGAGCGTTGACCACTAAGCTGCTGCGCGGCGATAGCCAGCTTTCCGTTTTGAACATCGATACGTTCTGACAGGCTAGCGAGAGCCGTTGCAAACAACTCAAAACTTTCTCGCATTTCATCATCGGAGAGCGCGGAGAAGGCGGGCTGGTCAGGGGTCGGCTTGTCAGGCATGGAGCGTTATGGGTTTGCTGAATAACTTGCTGAGAGAGGCCAGCGACGTTGGCGAACAGATCGTTTTAGCGTGCTTCATACCGCAGCTGTATTCTTGAAGGTAGCTCCTACGGGTTCTGGTAAAGATATGGAATTGACCTCTGGCAAGGTTGCCGAGGCCATTTTCGTCCCGCGCACACGTATTGAGCGGATTGTTAAGGGAGAAATGGACGTAACCGCTGACACCCCCTCGAGGCCATCGCGTTTCGTTGGCACATCCGCTGGGTTTTGGATGAACCTACAACGTGGCTATGATCTGGATATGGCGGCTATCGGTGGCGGTTGCCTTTGAGAGACCGTAGTCGGCCACCAGCTCCCGGATTTGGATACCCTTTTCTCGTTTCTTGCGGAGCTCTGTGATTTCGTCATCTGTCAGCGCAAGCCGTTTTCCAAACTGCATGCCTCGATCCTTGGCCTTTTTCATCCCGTCATTTGGCGCTCGGCGCGGATCTCGGTTTCAAACTGGCCGATGGCCCTTAGCATGTTGAATAAGAGCCGACCCGTGGCATCGGACGTATCGATGTTCTGATCCAGAACAACCAGATCCACACTCTTGTCGCGTAAGGTCTCTGCAATCTGGCACAGGTGCAATGTGGACCGGGCCAGCCGGTCGATGCGCGACACGACCAAGATATCGCCTTCGCGGACATAATCCAAGCACTGCTTGAGCATGGGGCGGGCATCGGTGGTGCCGCTGCGCTTTTCTTCGAACAACTTATCACAGTTGCTCAATTTTTCGCGCTGGACATCCGGGGACTGTCCAACAGAACTGACGCGGGCGTATGCGCGACCTCGCCAACGAGTGGATGACCATGTTGGTTGTATCCCACGAGATGGGATTTGCCCGCGAAGTGGCAGATCGCGTGCTGTTTTTGGAATCTGGTATAATCATGGAAGAAGGGCCAGCCAGCGCGTTACTGCGCAACCCCAAGCACGAGCGGACCAACGACTTTTTGCACTGTGTCATTAATCCGCTGGAATAGCGGACAGGGGATTCGTCAAGTTGATTACATTGGCTTGACTTACTTCTGGACGAACCGATTTAGCCCACCGCAATCAGCCGTCTGATAAAGTGCCAGTTTTCTCGACATCTGACCCAATTTGCGCTATATTTTCGCGCATGGCGGTTATGCCGGGCCAAAACCGCGTGGCGCTCTTAGTGGCAGATCAGCTGGAATGACCAAGCATCAGCAAAATTCAGGCAGAGTTCGGCACCAATAGCAACATTCTGCACAGGCGAAAACCTGATCGAATTCACTTAGCGCAAAACCATTGCTTCAGGGGCTCAGATCAGACCAGATAAGTGTTTGATTTCCACCCAGCTTGGAAGAATTCAAAGGCCGGTATTGCTCGGCCATCGCTTCTAGGTGGTCACGCTCGGGGACTTGACCAAGGGTCAAATACGCCTCTATCCAGGCCAGGCTGAAAGGTTTCAGTTCCTCGCTGCCGTCAAAATAACTTTGAACTTCACCGGTAATAGCCGCCGTGCGGCCACCGGATTGCAAATCGTCCAGGGCAAAGCCCACAATTTTATCCAGTACCTCATCGCACGCCGCCCGAACCGAAATGCCCTGCCGCTCAAACAATGCGGCTGCAACAACCAACGGCGAAATCGCATGTAATTGGTAGTGCAAGGCATGTTTCCCACGCAGCATTTCCTGCGGAAGGCTACCATCTGGTCTAGCTGTACAAATTACATACTGCGTCGACCAGGCCGACCACCCCAGCATCACCGGGTCATCCACAACCGTCGACACCGCAGCCCCGGCCAGCGCGGCCCATGCCCGCAGGTTTCCCCGTTTGGCCCCGTCTGGCGCGTCCTCTTCCCAAAAAACCATCTGGCTGGCCATCAAACGACCAAGCCAATCGCTAATACTGGCGAGGTCCGTTTCGTTGGTCGCATAGGGCAGCGCCTGCAACGTCACCAATCCAAAGCCGGAGATCCGAGACCCGATTGTCAGGCGCGCGGTTTTAGTTTGCAGGTCTTCCAATGCGTTGGCCGTTGCCCAGACGGCAATTTGCGACAGAACGCAATTTGCTACTTCGATCTGGTTGTTGTCTTTGTCAAATGTCTGGTTTGCCAATTTGGTCAAAGAGCGCAGAAAATCATCCACAGGTTTCAATGTTTCAGTAGCGGCTGAATCTGCCGCCGGATCAAGTGTTGTGCCAGGCGCGTCGCTTTGTTTATAGCGGCTGCCATAGTTCAGGCTGGACACCGGTTCTGGGGCCTGTGCACAGTCAGTGCTGCCCTCAGCAAGGGCCGGCAACAAGGTGCCTGTAATCGCAACCATGACGAATTTTCTTAGCATAAAAATCATAACCCCAACCGCACCAGACGCGCCAGTTCTTTGGCCCGCTCATCGCCAACCTGTCCGGCCTTCTCCAACCATGTCAGAGCCATTTGAGGGTTTGCCGGCCCCCCCAGCCCAATTGCCATCGCATAGCCAAGTTCGGTCATTGCTGTGACATCCCCGGCTTCGGCGGCTTCGTTCAACCAGCGCGCGGAACTTTGCAGATCAGCGGGGGTCTTGGCGGTTTGCCGCAGCAAGAGACCATATTCCAGTTGCGCCCGGGCGTCGCCGCTTTGCGCGGCATTGCGATAGATTTGATCGACGTTAATTTTGCGCGCAACGATCGCACGCACCGCGGGCACAGCGTCGCGATAATGCCTTAGCGCCCAACTTTCATCACCCGGTTTACCACGCGCCAAAATGGCCAGCAAATGCTCGGATGCCTGTTCCGGATTATACGTTGGCAAATCAGGATTCACAGTCAAAAGGAACAGATTGCGCGTGGCACTGTCTTCGCCTTCCGCAAGCAGGCGGGAATAGATCGCTTTGGCATCTGGAGAGCGCCCGTCTTTGTAGGCTTGCATTTGCAAATCAGACAGACGCAGCTTGGACAGGGCATTGCCGCCCGCAAGCGTCAAACCGATGCGCCGCCAATGATAAGACATTTCCGGGTTCAAATGGGTGGCATGGGCCTCGCCCAATTCATCCACTGCCTTGGTGCCGCAGGACATCAGTGAAACCGCACGGTCGAAATAATCATCCAGTTTATCAGCCGAAACATACGGAATCGCAAACATAAGAGCCAGGAAATCGCCGCGTTCTTCTATGATATCTTTGAATTCCTCATACACCTTGATCGGGTCCTGCTCTTTTGACAGCAACCGCGCCTTTAGCTTGATTGATGCGCCCTCACCCCGGTTGCCGGCTTTGGTTAGCAAAGCGATGATTTCATCTGCAATGTCAGGGTCTCGGGCGTTGTCCTCTGTCAGGGCAATGGCCAGATCCAGCGCGGTTGTGACACCGTTGTTGAGGTAGATACGCCGAAACAATTCTATCGCCAGATGCCGTTCGGCCGGGTTGGTCGCCAGCTCAAATTCCAGTTCCACAAACACCTCAAGTGCCTTGTCAGACTGGTTAACACGTGCCGCCCAAAGCCGATGTGCACGATCGCTCGACCAGGGGTTCACCTGTACGCGCTGCACAAAATTGGCCAAAGATTGCATACGACCGTCCAAGGCCTGTGATTGCAAATGCGCCAAAACCAACGGTTCGTGGAACGGATCAAGCGCCAGAAGATCTGTTGCACTGACCTTAACGGTCAGATCTTGGGTGGCACGATAATTAGTGGCCCAATGCTCGGCCTCGGTTAACATCGGCGCTTCGTTGGCCTGACAACGATAAAGCGTTTCCAGATGACCCATCGACGACATCAAACCATAGCGTGACACCGTATCCGTCAACAGATTAATAGCGCGGTGCAATTGGAGAGGGTCGTCGCGTTGGCGCACCAGCTTTTTGGCCAAAAGCTGCTGACCTTCGGGGTCATCTTTTTTAGTCGCGATCTCAAGCAGCTCAAGCGCCTCTGGCTCAGCGGCCCAGCGGCCTTTGCGCACCAGAATTTCTTTGGCAAGCGCCGTAAAAACCCAGCCCGGAGCCGTTTCAAACTGGCTCAGTTCGCGAAGGTAGTCGATTTGCACGCTGTCTTTGTCGGCGGTATCCCCATCCAAATTTACCGCCAATTGGAAATACGGAGAAAGAGACGGTCGCTCGCGCCCGGCATCGGCACTTAGGTTGTAACCCAAAATGGCCCGCACAGTTGCCTCGTCCACGTCTCCCGCCGAGATCAGACGGTCAATATGTTCCTCTTCAATCGTGATACCACGTTCGATTGCCAGACCCAGATAGTGCAACATAACGTCGTTATCTTTGCGCGCCGCATCCGCATTGAGATGAAATTCGACGATCCGCCAGGCCGCTTCGGCGCCGCCTAGGTCGGCGGCAAATTTGTACCACGCATACACAACCTCGGCGTTGGCCGACACCACGTCACCATTGCGATATTCGCGGGCAATCCGTTCTGCACGTCGACAAACAGACGCGTTCATCTGCCCCAGCATGCCACTAAACGCCAGCGTAACAGTCATATCCAACGGAGCTTCCCAGCCGGGAACCGGATTTCCTTCCATCTCCATGCGGGCGACATTTAGTAGCGCCTCGGCATTTCCGGCAAAGGCAGCGATGCGGATCAATTCGTGCGCATAATCAATATCTGGGGCGACACCGATCCCACCAAGATAATAATGCGCCAGGATCAGGCGTTGACTGGATGTCAGCGCCAGATCCTGCTGGCGGACCTGTTCAATCAATCCGCTATCTTGCAGCTGCTCTAGTCGGCCAGCGTCTATGTGCAGTCGGATTTTGTCCAGCAACGTCGTCAGTGGCGTGAGGTCTGGATCAAGATCTGCCTGCCAGTCCAAAAGCGTGACGATAAAGTCGAACCAATGATCCGGATCATCCGACATCAATCGGCGTAAATCGCGCCGGACGAACCGCAATCGCTGCGAGTCGTTCAACACGTCAACGTCGCCCTCTACTGTCAGGTCATCGGGTTTTGCCTCGGCTTTATCGGGGCTGCAAATGTTCTGTGGTTCGACCTGAGGCGGCATAAACACGAGATCCAGCGTTCTCGCCTGTACCGGCTGAAGCGACAGAGAAAACACCAGCGTGGTGGAGGCGATCAGAGAAGGGATGAATATTTTCATAAATGCTGACCTTTAATCAAGACACGCGCTGACGAGCGTGCGGGCACCAAATGGAACATCGAGAAGTATTTCAACTGATGTCGCACCCTCTTGCCAGAGACCAGACAAGGGCATGTAAAAGCGCCCTGTTTTGACCTGCTCGGGATTGCGGATAATAGTTTTTCGCCGCACAAGACCAGTGCGGGACACAAAATCAAACCGGGCTTGGGATGCTTGGGCACCATCAGCATCAACATACAAGGAATAGGGTTGGCGACTGTCCAACCCATTCAAATCAATCCGCAAAGAATTGATATCGCTGCCACGCGACACTTGCAGCGATATAGGGCAATTGCCTGCCGCAGCAATGGTCAGCTCACGCAGGGGCTGATCGCCGTATTGCGCCAAATTGTTATCAACAGGGTTGGTCCATACCAAATATGCCGGAGGTGCATTCCGAAACGCCGAAGACGTGAGATACGATGACATAGCGGCAAAACTACCGCCGTCCTGGACGCTGTATTGCACCACATCCAGCCCGGTAGCCTGAGACAGAAATCCGGCAAGATTGGACACTGGTGAGCCGGTGATGCCGGTCCCGATTAGTGCAATATTGGAAACGCGTATGATGTTTTGTTCGACAAAAATTGAGCTGTCGGTGCCAAATGCTGCCGCCTGGGTCCGTAAGGTGACAGAGCTCACCGCTTCGACCTTGGGCAAGTTGATCATACAATGGCGTTGCAATCTGCTGCGCATGTCAGACGGCAGGACCACGGGCGCGCCGGTTTGTGTTGCGAACTGTGATTTAGGTATAGCATCAAAATCTTGGCTCTGGCCAATTACCATTGCAATCGCACCCGCCATGAATTCTGCGCCTTCTGGCGTAAGACGCGGATCGGTCGCAAAAAACGGCGGCGCCTCTTTGGCAGCAAAGCGTAAGGCGCGGCGCACGTCAGCGGTGACGACCTTTGCATCCCGTAGCCTGCGCACTCCGTCAACATAAACCGTGGTGGCCAGATCAACGTCAAACCCATAATCGCGCGCCATTTGTGGCAACTGATCGGGCATTGCCAATCCGCGTGTCGGAACAGGAATATAAATCAACGTTGTGCCATTGGCCGCAAGAGCCCGTGACAAAGCCGCAAGCCGGGCCACACTTTCTTCTGAGAGGCTGTGAAACATGTGGAGATCCGGGTCGATGCGATAGAAAACACCATCGAGACCTTCGATACTGGGCATGTTGTGACGCCCGGCAAGATCGACACAGCCATAGACCGACTGAGCAGCGGCACCAGTTACCAACACAGGGAACGCCAGCATCGCCAATCGGCCCGCCTTAACAAGTTTGCGTAGAAAATTCATTGGGTCAACTCAGCTCTTTTCAAGTTCCACTCGCATCAAGCAGAGGCAAAAGATTGCTGGCCGCTGTCTTGATCACTAGATTGTCGGCCATCATTGCGAGCTTTAGATATTCGCGGGCCCATTCTGTTTCTTGCTCGGATCGGTTTGGGTTTTGCATCAGGTTGATCGCCATGCGAAGTTCGGCGCGGCCACCGCCGTTCTTTTCGGACTGCGCAAGGATGCGTTTACGTGTGGTCTCAGACAAATTGCCAAACAGTCGTCCCTGTCCATTAAAGTCAACTACGGCGTCCAACGCAAGTTTGTTGCCTGCCCATGCATGTGGGTAAAGAACTGAGACGTATTTCTTAATCCGGTCCTTGGGCTCGGTTTCCGCATCCAGAAAATACAACGCCTCAACCATGTCTGGCAGTGACCAGACCCGACCAGCCCCAACTGCAATGGCCCCATAATAGGCAATATCTGAGGCAGATCTGGGTTGTCCCCTATGTCGTTCAACCAACAGGCGCATGTATTTTTGCGCCGCAAGACTGTCGCCGCGATTTGCCAGCGCGCGCAAATTTTCGTCAGACACGACCTTTTTGGCCAGCATATCGCGCCGCGCCTGACGGAGCGAAGACGTTGGCAATCCATTGGTTTTTCTCAGCCCCGGCGTTACTGTAACGCTGATTTGGCGCGACGCTTTTTCCACCGGGACTGGAAAGGCCATACGGTTTTCTGCCAACACAGACGTGCCCATCAGGGCAACAATCAATCCAAGAACTGCGTGATGTATTTTCATGCTAATAGCTCGCCTGATATTGAGGGCATTCAGGATACAAATCGGTGTTTTGCTGACGACCTGCAGAGGTTAGAATGACCTTTTCGTGGCCATCTATATTCTGTGCGATATGGCGTGACTGAAGCGCCAGATCGCCCCCAAGAAATTGGGGAAATTGTGCAGTAAAATCGTTTTTCTCCAAGACAATAGTGGCGCCAGTCGCCGACGCAATACCTGTGCCATTGGCACCTAGAATATTGGCAGTGACAAATGTTTGCGTTCCGTTTTCCTGTGCCGAGACCCAGATACCTGCACTGTGATTAGAGACCACTATGTTGGCCTCAATCAGGCTTTCCTTGCTGCTCCGCACTTCGATGCCTTTTTGGCCGTTATCCATCACCAAATTCGATATAACCCGGCTGCACTCCGAATGCGACAGAAGGATTCCACCCCCCTCACGCGCCCAGATTATGTTGCGCAAAACCAGTGAGTGGTGGCTATTGTGACGTATAACCACGCCTGCCCGGTCACCGTTCAAAATGACATTGCCTGCAATAACCGCACCGACCGATCCATGTTCGATCCGAATGGCGTTGGTCTGTGATCTCCCGGTAAACAGGTTCGAAATAACCCGCGCATGCCGCGATCGCGTCATAGTTACCGCGCTGCCCCGCATATCGCGGAAAATATTTCCCTGAATGGTCACATCCGACGTGCCACTGGTCGCCAAACTGACAACGTCCTGAAACAGGCTATCAAAAATCTGCGTCGGATATTGTGTTGGGAAAAGCGCTGTGAGCATCACCGAAAAGCCAGAAAACTTGGGCAAGTGGCCAAAGCCCAACCCGATAATCCGCGCCTGATCCAATTGGGCAGACCCGCCGCCAGACGTTACGACAAAGGGGCGAAACTTTTCATTGTGCGGGTTTTCCTCACCAACTGAGATGATCGTCGCGCGATCCACCTGGATGTGGCCGAAATTCAGAATAATCGCGCCCGTGGTTCGATTCAGCGAGAGGGTTTCGCCCGGCAGAAGGCGTAACTGCGCGCCTTTCCAGATAATCAGGGGGACATCCAGCGTCAAAGGGCCCTGCCCATGAACGTATTGCAGACGGGTTGATTGCAACAACCGACGAATGTCAGTCAACGTTGCCTCGCCGCTCATAAGTGTCAGCGCCTGACGGCCAACCTCACCTTGGGCCTCTAACACAATTTTGTTTTCTGAGGCACCGTAAGACTGAGTCAATATTGTCATGCCCAGACGTATATCCATGGCCAACCCGGTAACAGGGACATGAGATGTTTTTGGCGGTGTACGACTTGGCGTAAACCTGTTCACCGTGTTCAGCGCGACGTAATCCTGTAGTCCAGCCTTTGCAATCAAACCTGCAGGGGCCAAGGTATGGGTCGTAGGGTCATCCAGAGTTTGCTCCAAAACCCCTAAATTAGCGCGCAATTTTATTGTCGCATCATCCGAAGTGGCATGAACACTCTGCACCATCCACAACAAACACACGGAAGCTGCAAAGAGCCTCCGCATGAATTGCGATCTATCTGTCTCGTAATCGTGAAAGTACAAAACTCTAGCCATTGACCACAGCCCGAAGCGGCGCCGCAACAGTTTCAGCTGCTTTAGGGCTCAATAACGTTGTCAGAACAACTTCGACCGTTTCTGCCGAGTCATTGACCAGGCTAATCGGCGATTTGCTGTTCAGGTCTACCCGCTTGCCGTCTTCCACGGGCGTCAGCCCCCCCGTTTTGGACAGGGAAACCGACCCTTTGACAACAATAACGTCCCGATTGGGCGCAGCATCCAGCTCAAAACGGGCGCCAGGTGCTATTTCAACCGCAATCATGTCGACGCGGTCGGTCTTGATCATCTGCCAGACATGAGTTTGCTGCGACTTTGAGTCAAAAATCTGAATAGGAGCGTGCTTTTCCACCTCGACCCTATTGTTGGTTTTCAGGTACTCGGCCACCTTTTTCACGTTCTGGCAATGACCAACTTTTGTCACCAAAAGCGCATCTGGAGTGTCGACAATGATAACATCGGACATGCCCACCAAAGTCACAAGCCGCGAGCTCGAGCGAACCATCGAATTCTTGGATTTGACGGCGATAACATCACCCTGCAAAACGTTACCCTGAAGGTCAGCTTTTGAGATGCCATACATCGCAGTCCAGCTGCCCACATCGGACCAATTCACATCCAGTGGCGCCAATGCGATCTTGTCAGTTTTCTCAAAGACCATGCTCTCGGTTGGCTCAGGGCGGGCCTCGCCAAAGCGAATGGCATTCAGGACAAGCCCGGTATTGCGCTGTTCGCCTTCGGCAACTGCCAAGCGGACAGTTTCAACCGTTTCAGGGTCAAATTTGAAGTATTCTTTGATAATTGTCTGGGCCGAAAACATGCTAAGGCCCGAAGCCCAATAGGCAATATCGCTTTCAACCAAAAGCCGCGCCTTGCGGGCGGGGGGCTTTTCAACAAAGCGATCAACTTTGTGCAACCCAGGAAAGCCAATGATCGGGCCGCCGTCTGTAATATAGCCGAACCCAATTTCTGCATAGCGTGGTTTGATGCCAAAACTGATGATATGCCCGGCTTTTGCAGGCTCTACCATGGCCTTGATAGTCCGGTTCAGATCGCCATCAATGACGTGATCTGCCGGAACAACAACCATTATGGCATCGGGATTTTGCGCATAAATTTTGATAGCAGCCGCCAAAACAGCCGGACCAGTGTTACGCCCCATCGGTTCAAGGATAACCTGCGCATCACATTCGATTTCGGACAATTGCTCGGCAACCGTTTGGCTGTGCCGCACGGATGAGACGATAACAGGTGTGTCGTATCCCTCGCCACGATGGCGCTGAACAGCCGATTGGAAAAACGTTAGGCCCTCTGCTTCATCCACTTTCTGAAACTGTTTCGGGCTTTGAGTTCTGGACATGGGCCAAAGGCGTGTGCCATTGCCACCACAAATGATAAGGGGGGTAATCAATGTCATAAAATATCCGATATACTTGGGATAGCAGAACCGAACAATGTCTTGGAAAACCGCACCCGTGCGGATTTTCCGATGTCACTGTTGGCCAACGCACCTTCTGTGGGTATGAGCGTCACAGGTACAAAAAGGTCACCACGCAGCGAGGCTGTATTGGTCGCAGATGTCACAACAACATTGACCGGAATGGTCTGTCCGTCGTTCATATCCAGGAATACTTTATCGCCGTTCATTGCCTTCGTAAGTCCTTCTAAACTCATTTGTGTTTTCACTGTAGGTTTCACGGTAGGTTCAAAGAACGACAAAATTGTGTCAATTTGAAGAACTGTGGCTCCTTCGAAAATACCCTCAGCAAAAACGACTTCACAGTCGCACGGTAATTGAAAATTCAAGACGTCGCCCGAGTTGGAATAGATCGAAAAGACAACGTCACCCTGTTTGGCGTCAGGGTTAAGATAGCTGACCTGACCGGCGGTTGTGGCCTTCATCTCTGACCCGGCGCGTTCAATAAAGACAGGGCGCAATTCATAACTTTGCGTGGCCCGGCCAAACAAAACACTGACCGCGATCAAAATCAAAAAGGCGGACAGTGTCGCCATTGCAATGCTACGATAGTGGCGTTTCGTGTCCTCAGCCGCAGCATTTGTGTCTTCTTTGAGTTTTACCGGGCCCGAAAATCCAAGCATCCCGTTCATCGATACAAAATCACCCGCGATAAACGTATTCAGAATATAGCGCAGCTGTGGCAGGTGCTCACCCAACGGGTCAACAAACTGCAATGTCATCTCACCGGACTCGCGCGATCCGGCCACAATCACTTCTACATCAAGCAAGATCGTGAAGCCCCGGAACTGAAACTCCAGCTTGCTTATCGCTTTGCGCCCGAGCCACTCGGGGTCAAATACACCCGCAACTGCCACATAGGCTGCGGTCACTGATAGCCCGACGCCCTCAAATGCCTGACCGGTGATCATTGCCTTGAACGGGACCGGCAACACCGGATGTTCCGTATCATAGACAAAATCCTGAGGCACAGGATTATGGGCCACTTCTTTTTCCGGTTGATTCATCCCCTGATTCCCTTGCGTGTCCACAGGCTGCGCTGGCGTCGGTCCGAACTGCGGGGTCGGATGTGTCATTTTTTTCATAACGGTGTCTCACTAATCCGAGGTTAAAGCTGGTTTAACAGCATGATGGCCAGTGTTAGCCAAGTCAGAGCCAAAGCATGATGTGCGATTGATTCCATGGCTTTGAGCCGTTGCGAAAAGTCGATTTTGACTGCCTCCCCCGACCCAGAACCCTGACGGGTCCATCTTTGACGGTCCAATCTGAAAAAAACGAATATCTTTACAATCGCGCCGGAGATCTGACCAAAATACAAAATGGGAGGTTGGCTAATCGGGAACCATGTTCCCCTAAACAGTGAAAGGACTACGCAAAACACATAGCGGGTAATCAAGACCCAAGAGATGTAGGCTGGGATCACCAAAGGCGAATAAAAGATTGCAGAGATCGCAACCGATATTGGGCCCACAAGGGTTGTCCACATTGACACGCGCTGGTCCAGAATAGACCACCAGGTAAACCGGCCAATCAGGTTTGGGCTAAGTCTCAGAGCACGGCCATTTGTGCGCATCATGTTCCCAAACCAGCGCACCATCAGAACCTTCGAGCTGTCAAGAAATCCAGGACGCGGCTGGGTTTCCATAGAGAATGACTGCACATCCGGCAGATAACCCATCTGATATCCATTTTTCAAAAGCCAGTACCAGGTTGATTTGTCGTCGCCTGTCAGGAACGGGATCTTACCAAGACGCCAGTGATTGAGAAAATCCTGACTTATGCCACGTATAAAGTCGGGGTTGGTCGCCAGATCGGCGCGAAACACCGACATGCGACCCGTCAGAGTCAGAACGCGTTTGCTGAGCCCCATTGAGCACATCATCACCTGACGCTGGTTAAAGCGCAGGATAAACCATTCGCGAAACAGGTTCTTTTTTTCGATGATGATACCTTCGTCGGTGGTCAAAGCACCCATCTTTGGGTTGGTGAACATCGGCGCGGATTCACTCACAATATCCAGCGGCACACAGGTGTCGCCGTCCACAAATATTACGATATCATATTTGGTGGGCGATTGATCCGAGATGATTTTCAGGGCCGTGGCAAGGGCATCGCGTTTACCGTTGGGCTTGATGCGGTCAATAATCAATTTGACGTCGCTCATGTCGATGCTTTGTGAATCGAAAATATCGCGGATCAGCCGTTCGTCGGCCCCATCCACACAAGACACCACAATTGTCGCCCCATCCTTGGAGCGCGCGGCGGCGTGAAAGAGGGCGTGGTACACAGGAATCGTTGTTTCAAGTTCCACCTTATATGATGTCACCAGAAAAAACGCGTGACACGGAGCGATACGTTCCTTGAAGCGCGCGTGCGCCTTTGCCTTTTGCCGAGGAAACACAATTCGACGAAAGATCACCGCACGGGTAAAATTGATAGACGCCCAAGAATAGCGCCAAGTCCCCAAAAACCCGAGGATGAATAATGTATTCGTGGCGTTTGTACTTTCTCCAAGAAACCCCGAAGGGATCAGGGCCGCCAGGAGAAATACGACTGCAAAGTAAGCCCCATGTGTGATGAGTGTGTACATCACTATTTACCAACAGATACCTTGATACTGACCTTCGGAAACCATCTCTCGGTTCATCCGCGTCAGATCGAGAACAGGTCGGGTTTTTGACGCTTTTTCAAGTTGCTCAACAGTATCTTTGTAATAATTGCCGACCAGAATGGCGCCAACGCTGCTGATCATCTCGTCCAGGCTTTTGACCATCCGCGATTCCAGATCCGGGATCACGTCATTGCCGCGCCCCGCTGTGGAATTTGCGGCTTCATAAGCTTCGTAAACGTAGGGATCATAGATATCGACCGCCACGCCATCCTTGATGAGACGCGACGCCAATTCTGCCAATGGGCTTTCGCGCAAATCATCAGTGCCAGGCTTAAAGCTGATACCAACAAATCCAACGCGTTTGGCGCCCGAGCTCTTGACCATCCGTTCAGCGCGCTGAATTTGCGCCTCATTAGCCTCGAGCACCGCTTCGAGCAAATGTGCCTGCGTACCGGTGCTGCGCGCCAAAAATCCAAGAGCCCGCACATCTTTGGGCAAACAAGAGCCGCCAAAGGCAAAGCCGGGCCGCATGAAGTTGCTCGACAACGCGACCTTTTCATCCGAACACAGAATTTCCATGATGGTCTGGCCGTCAAGCCCGCTGGCTTTGGCGATGTTGCCGATCTCGTTGGCAAAGGTAACTTTGACAGCGCGCCAGGTGTTAGAGGTGTATTTAACCATCTCTGCAGTCTGCAGATCAACAGTGTGAATTTTGCAATTCAGACCGGTGTTCAGCTCTGTCAGAATTTTCGCTGTGGGATCGTCCATTGACCCAAAAACGATCAGGCCAGGATTATAGTAATCCTCGATCGCGGTGCTTTCGCGCAGGAACTCGGGATAGTACCCAACGCCGAAATCTTTACCAGCAATCTTGCCGGATGCCTTTTCAAGGGCCGGGATGCAGGTGCCCTGGGTGCTGCCCGGAACAATCGTTGACCGGATCACGACCGAATGGAACCCATCCTTGTTTGCCAGTGCTGCACCGATGTTTTCACAAACCGCGGTTACATATTTCAGCCCGACCGACCCGTCAGGTGCGCTGGGGGTGCCAACACAAACAAACGACGCATCGGTATTTTCGATGGCGTATTGCACATCGTCTGTCGCCTCGATCTTACCCGCTGCAACCGCGTCCCGGATCAATTCATCCAGACCTTTTTCAACGATAGGGGACAACCCATCATTGATTGATTTAATTTTACCGGGATCTACGTCTACCGCAATCACGTCATGGCCATCTTTTGCCAAACACGCCGCGGAAACCACGCCTACATACCCAATGCCAAAAACACTTATTCTAGCCATATCTGCCTCAATTTCGATATTTTTTATCGTTAACCCTTAGGTAACTTACTTTCCTCGCTTCCACGAAGTTAAATTGTGAATCTCGCTTTGAATTTCCAAATGACCGTGTTGATAGTGCTACACTTCAATAAAAAGATGGCACATTTTGTGGTATTTTCGTCCAGCACCACAAAATCTAGCTGAAAACTAGTCAACTCGTATAGTCAAATTGGCTGACACAGGTTGCAAAATACCAATTGCGTGGCGAACAGACTGTCATTTGTGGTGTTTTCGGCGCAAAGGCTGAAGCTATGTGATGACGCAAACCAAAAATGCCCGAATTAGTGTAAATCGTATTTTCACGTCACCTACCGGGGCCAGCCGAGGGCCAGCGTCTCATTGATGTCGGCACGACAAAGGCCTCATTTGTAGATACGCATGCAAACTTGACCCCCTAAGCGGGGAAATCGGCGTCTAAAATTGCCCCCCCCTGTAGTTGAGCCAGCATCAGTTTTCATTATTGGGGGCTGCTGCGCAGAATAGGGATGATAAGTTTGGAAACGAGCTCACGAGTGCGATTGGATTATTTTCGGCATGACCGGAAGATTAAGGAAA
>JBLHMP010000049.1:0-30379 GCA_047623555.1 Granulosicoccus sp. | reverse complement strand
CGTTCTCAAGCACCAAACGTACTGCGCGCGCCCGCACTTCTGTCGAAAAACGGTTCCCTGAATTTCCTTTTGTCATGACTTACCTTCCAAGCTTTACGCTCTCCGGTAAACCCGGTCTGGTTCAGAACAATTCACCCGACGTGCCCATGCGGGCATACAGGCTCTGTGCTGAGGTCTGATATTCTGGCGTCTCGGATCGCGGATAAGTACGACCAGCACATCACGGTGAGTCAGGCGTTGATCCACATGCGGTGCGAAAAATGCAAACGCGTGCCGACCGAATGCGTAATATCCAACTCGGCAGGGACGGCGCCAAGGGGGGGGATGAGTGGTGAATATTCCCGTTATTGGGCTTTGATTTTCGCGATAGTGTCCCACGGTCGAATTAACGTGGGACACTATCGCGAAAAAATTAGTAAAAAAAATTACTTACGGAGTATTTGGTAGGCCCGGTAGGACTCGAACCTACGACCAAAGCGTTATGAGCGCTCTGCTCTAACCAACTGAGCTACAGGCCCGCCTAGGGCCGTGCGTATCACGAATTGCACGGGCGTCAACCCTGTGTGATGCTCAAACCGTTGCACGCGCGCTCTCAATGCAATAGGCCGCGCGCAATGGCTGGTGTTGAACGGATGGGGTGATCGCGATGACGACGGGCAAAAACGGAATAACCTATGCCGATGCGGGCGTGGACATTGATGCGGGTAATGCTTTGGTTGACCGTATCAAACCGGCTGCAAAGCGTACTAATCGCCCCGGAGTGATGAGCGGGCTTGGCGGCTTTGGCGCATTGTTTGACCTAAAGGCCGCAGGCTATAGCGATCCGGTTTTGGTGGCGGCCACCGATGGTGTTGGCACCAAACTGCGCATCGCGATTGATACTGGCATTGTCGACGGAGTTGGCATTGATCTGGTGGCGATGTGCGTTAATGACCTGGTGTGTCAGGGTGCTGAACCTTTGTTTTTTCTGGATTATTTTGCCACTGGCAAGCTTGATACTGATGTTGCCGCGCGTATCATCGAAGGCATCGCCACAGGTTGTGAACGCTCTGGCTGTGCGCTGATTGGTGGCGAGACGGCGGAAATGCCGGGGATGTATCCGCCGGGTGACTTTGATTTGGCCGGGTTTTCGGTCGGCGCGATGGAGCGTGGCGCGGTGTTGCCTGCGGGTGTTGCCGAGGGTGATGTGTTGTTGGGGCTGGCCAGTGATGGCGTGCATTCCAACGGCTATTCTCTGGTGCGGCGGCTGGTCGAGTTGTCCGGGCTGGACTGGCAATCAGATTGCCCGTTTAGCGAGGGTAAACTGGGCGAGGCTTTGCTGACGCCGACTCGGCTTTATGTGCAGTCGACCCTGGCGGCGATCCGGGCAGGTGGCGTACATGCGCTGGCCCATATCACCGGCGGTGGATTGACCGAAAACCTGCCTCGGGTGTGGCCAGACGCGTTGGGCGCGACGATTGATTTGTCGGCGTGGGAGCTGCCGGGCGTGTTTCAATGGATGGCCAAAGTCGGGGGCATGGAGCCGGGCGAAATGCTTAAAACGTTCAATTGCGGCATTGGCATGATACTGGTCTGTGACGCAGATCAAGCCGACGCTTTGACGGCCCTGCTAAGCGACGCAGGCGAGAGCGTTCATCGCCTTGGCACCGTGACCAACACACCGGGCGTGACCTATCAGGGCCAGTTGGTGTGATCCATAAACGAGTCGCGATCCTGTTGTCGGGTGGCGGCTCAAACATGATGGCGCTGCTCGATAGCATGACCGGCGATCACCCGGCGCGGGCCTGTTTGGTGCTG
Organism: Granulosicoccus sp.; assembly: GCA_047623555.1. GTDB lineage: Bacteria > Pseudomonadota > Alphaproteobacteria > Rhodobacterales > Rhodobacteraceae > NORP181. The sequence goes on along the minus strand of JBLHMP010000049.1, from coordinate 28,582 downwards.
TCCAACAACCCAGAGGCTGGCGGGCTGAAACGCGCCGCTGAACGTGGTATTGCGGTGGCTGCCGTGGACAGCCGACCGTTCAAAGGCTATCGGCCCCGGTTTGAGGCCGCGCTGATGTTACCGCTGCTGGCGGCAAAGCCGGATATCCTGTGTCTGGCCGGGTTCATGCGGGTTCTGACGCCGGGTTTTGTTGATCTGTGGCAGGACCGGATGCTAAACATCCACCCGTCGTTGTTACCCAAATTTAAAGGCTTGCACACGCATTCACGCGCAATTTCGGCTGGCGATCAGGAACATGGTTGCACCGTGCATGAGGTCACTGGCGCGCTGGATGACGGGCCAATATTGGGTCAGGCGCGGCTTGATATCCGTCCTGGCGAAACCGCCGAAACCCTGGCCGCGCGGGTGCTGAAACTGGAACATCTGCTATACCCCGCCGTTCTGCGCCGCTTTGCAATTGGTGATAAACAGCCGGTTTTATGTCCCTAGGCTTTGGCATGCTTTGCAAAGAGTAAGATATCACGTATGTGTTTTTTCAGGTGAGGGCACTAGCGGCTGATTTCCGACAAAAACAAGAGCAAAAAAGTAGCAAAAACATGAGAACTCTCACCACGACTGACGAACTCGCAACATTCTGCGAACAGGCAAGAACCCACCCTTATGTAACGCTTGATACCGAGTTTTTACGCGAGCGTACCTATTATTCCAAGCTTTGCCTGATCCAGATGGCGATGCCGGGGAATGATGATGAAAACGCGGTTCTGGTTGATCCGCTGGTTGATGGGCTGTCGCTTGAGCCGCTTTATGATCTGTTTCGCGATAAAAACGTGGTCAAGGTGTTCCACGCCGCCCGTCAGGATCTTGAAATTTTCTGGGTTGATGCCAAGGTTTTCCCGGAACCGTTGTTTGACACACAAGTCGCGGCGATGGTTTGCGGTTTTGGCGAACAGGCCGGTTACGAAACGCTGGTGCGTAAAATCGTGCGCGAGCAGGTCGACAAAAGTTCGCGGTTTACGGATTGGTCGCGTCGCCCGCTAAGTGACGCCCAAAAAACCTATGCTTTGGCCGATGTCACGCATTTGCGCCAGGTTTACGAATTTCTGGCCGCTGAACTGGACAAAGCCGGTCGCGCCCATTGGGTGGCCGAAGAATTGCAGACTCTGACATATCCGGGCACCTATGATGTCGCCCCGGAAGATTCCTGGAAGCGGGTGAAAACCCGGACCAATTCGCCGAGGTTCCTGGCGGTGATCCGCGAACTGGCCGCGTTTCGCGAAATCCACGCGCGCAGTAATAACATTCCGCGCAATCGGGTGTTTAAGGATGATGCGATGGTCGAGCTGGCCTCGACCAAACCCAAGTCACACACCGATCTGGGCCAGTCCCGGCTGCTGCTGCGAGAAGCGCGGCGCGGGGTGATTTCTGAGGGTATATTAGAGGCTGTAGAGCGCGGCATGAACTGCCTGCCTGAAGATATGCCAAAACCGGATCGTCACCGTGAAAAGCTTCAGGTCAATCCGGCACTGGCGGATCTGTTGCGGGTGTTGTTGAAATCCAAAACCGAGAGTTCTGGAGTTGCGGCGAAACTCATAGCACCCAGCGCCGATCTGGACGGTATCGCAGCAGGCCTGCGCGACGCAGCAGCGTTGTCAGGCTGGCGGTTTGAAGTGTTTGGTGAAGATGCCCTGCGCCTGTGTGACGGTAAAATCGCGCTGGCGGCAGAGGGCCAATCCGTCAAAGTGGTCGATCTGGATTAACCCAACGCGCGTGGGTTTTCACCCACCCTACATCTTAGATTGAGGCGGCGTTTTTAGCGACGGCGGGATTCACGCGCATTGTTTGCTCCGGATACGCGAATCGACCGGACACCCTGCATCTGCTGATTGCTGAGCGAGTGCGCAACATCGACACGGCGCGACCGTTCGGTGCCCAAAGCCGTGGTGGCCTGAGGGTAAAACACCCGGAACGTATAGGATAAAACGCCATCTTCGGGGGTTTCATCAGTGGCGTCCGGAACAAGCTGCGCGCCATATACGCCTTGGCGTGCGCCAATACCTGTGACGTGGATGATGGCGCCGCTGCTGGTGCGTTCTATCCGCAAATTCGAGATCTGGGCGATGGGAACGCCAATAACGACCGGGCTCTCTTTGGAACTGAGAATCGAGCGTCGCTTTTCGGGAATCAACGGGTTGACGTCACTGGCGTTGACTGCTGCGGGAATTTCATTGCTGCTGCCAAACCAGTTTTTTGGATTAACGCCTGAATCGCTCCAGCCGCAATTGCTCAAAAGAAGGCCGGTCGTCAAAAGGACTGTCAAAGACTTGTGCATCATGCCCCGTGATTTTTAAGGTGTCGTTTCTAAGGTGCTTTTCCTTGGGGTATCTTATCCTGAGCCTGTTGAAAAGCGTCAAGGCAGGGCTGGACACCCAAAGCCGCGCATCATACCTGAGGAGCTAAACCGGACCAAAGGACATCACAATGGCCAGCCCCGCCTTTGAAGACATCGTTGAAGACTTTGAATTCCTTGAGGACTGGGAGGATCGCTATCGCTATGTGATTGATTTGGGCAAGGCGATGAACCCGTTGGAGGGGGCGCTGAAAGTGCCTGCGACCAAAGTGAATGGCTGTGCCAGTCAGGTCTGGTTGCATCCGGTAATTTCGGATGGGGTATTTCGCTTTGACGGCGAAAGCGATGCCATGATTGTTCAAGGTTTGATTGCAGTATTGCAGCGTCTTTACAATGACTTGCCTGTCGCGGATGTGGTTGGTGTTGATGCAAGGGCGGAATTTGGACGGTTGGGGATGAATGATCATCTGTCGGCCCAAAGGTCCAATGGATTGCGGGCGATGATTGAACGTATTCGCATTGTTGCGGCCAACGCCTAAGCGGCGGCTGAAAGGGGAGGTTTGGTATGGCTTCTGGGAAAACCGCCTCCCGAATCGCGCCACGGATCGCGTCAGGAATCGCCCCAAGAATCGCCAAGACCCAATTTGAGGGTGCACCAGCCTGGATCAAACGCCCGGAAGAGCAGCGATCCAACATATTTTCCTTTCTTCACCGGATCCTGAGCCTTTTCCTGCCGGCCGCATTGCAGCCCACCGGCGCGCGCGGTGGCATGTCCAGTTTGCGGGACGAAGCGGCGCGGCTCAAAACGTTTAAGGCGGCGGCGGTTCGGGTTCCTGACGTGCTTGAGATAACAGATGATCATATCGTGTTGTCTGATTGCGGCCCGCAGTTGCGCGGCGTTTTACAAGATACCACTGACAGGCAAGACCGGCAGGCCCTGCTGGAAATGGCGGTGAGAAATTTGGCCGATTTACACGCGCAGGGTTTGACCCACGGTCGCCCACATCTAAAAGATATGACGCTTTTGGGTGGTCAGATTTACCTGCTCGATCTCGAAGAAGACCCGCTGGCGGTGATGCAGCTGGGCTATGCCCAGGCCCGCGATATCTGGCTGGTGCTGGCATCCTCGACCGAATATTGCGAGTCGCCATTGCAGGATCTGACGGCGCTTTTGTCGGTGTATCAACGCCATGCCAAAACCGACATCAGCGATGAAATGCGGGCTTTGGGTCGGGATTTACGGGTGTTTCGCCGGATTATCAGTTTTGTGAGGGCGCAAAATTTGAGCCGTGATGTCTCTGGGGCCTATTGGGCGACAAAGGTGTTTGAGGCCCTGTAACCTAGGTCCGGGCGACATCGGCCAATGTGGTCGCAAGATCGCCGTACCCGGTGAACCGGCGTTCAAACGCCAGGCCCAATCGATCAGCGCAAATTTTGGCCTGTTTGGTCAGTTCCGGATCGTCTGTCTGTGCCTGAAACACCAGCTTTGTGTAATTGCCGAAATACATGTCGCGCAGCTCTGGATGGCGATCCAGCCCCAGCGGTTTCCAGACAAATGCTTCAAACTGTCGGGCCAGAAAATCGGTCAGATAAAAGGCGGTGATTTCGTCATCATGGGCGGCGAAAACCTCGTTGCCCTCAAAAAACGAATAACAATGTGGACCTTTGACCATCTCAACGCCCATCCGGTCACAGGCATTCTGTAAATGCCCGCCAGTGCCGCAATCGGCGTAAACCACAAATACCTGATCATAATTCGCCCGATGTTTTTCAACGGCGGCCTCGACCGCGGCGGTGATGCGTTCGGGATAGTTGTGCAGATTGGCGGGCAGGCAGGTCAGATCCATGTGATCCCAACCGTTGGCCTGTTTCACCGCCAGAATTTCACGCGCTAGGGCGCCACAGGCGATCAACAGAATCCGCCCGATGCCCGCCGGTGGCAGGCCTATCTCGGTTAGCTTGGTGTCACTTGGAGGCAGCAAGGCGAACCGCCGTTCCGTAGGCGACGATTTCAGAAGACCCGCTCGCAATTGCTGAGGTCTGGATGCGCATGACGATAATCGCATCGGCGCCTTTGGCCTGTGCATCAACGATCATCCGGTCAATAGCCTGTTCGCGCGCCCCGGCCAGCAACGAGGAATAGCCCGTCAGTTCACCGCCCACCAGTTTTTTGAGCGATGCAACTATATCGGTCCCGACATGTTTGGCCCGCACCGTGGCACCGCGCACAAATCCAAGGGTTTCGACGATGTCATGGCCGGCAATGTTTTCTGAGGTGACAATCAGCATATCAGTGATCCATTTCGTCGTAATGGGTGTCTTCGGCGCTGTTCACCCGTTCAGAAATGACGCGCCAAAGCACATAACCCGCCAGCATGACAGGAATGAGGCCAATCCAAGCATATGGGATTTCAACAGCGACAACAATGAACGACGATATCCAGATCGTCACACCGGCAGCGGCAATCACAGAGATAAGAATCAGAACAAATTTATCAATTGGCATAACTGCGCCCCGTTATGTTTCCACTTTATTCCTAACAGTTAGGGATACATGACGCCAAATGAAAGACCCTGCTGGGGAGCAGGGTCAGATCGAAATCTGTCGTTATCAGCTGTTAGGCGCACATTTGGTTATGTTTACGGCCAACCCATTCCTTGGCGGTTTCAACGGCAACCGCCGCATCCCGGCAATAGGCGTCGGCGCCAATGGCTTTGCTGAACTCTTCGTTCAACGGCGCACCGCCAACCAACACGATGTAATCATCGCGAATGCCCTGTTCGATCATCGTGTCGATAACGACTTTCATATAGGGCATCGTGGTGGTCAACAGGGCCGACATGCCCAGGATATCCGGGCCTTCGGTTTTTAATGCTTCGAGGTATTTCTCGACCGAATTGTTGATGCCAAGGTCAACAACCTCAAATCCGGCGCCTTCCATCATCATCGACACAAGGTTTTTGCCAATATCGTGGATGTCGCCTTTGACGGTGCCGATAACCATTTTGCCAACGCGCGGAGCGCCAGTGGCGATCAGCAGCGGCTTCAGAATGAACATGCCACCCTTCATCGCATTGGCGGCCAGCAGGACCTCAGGCACAAACAATATGCCGTCGCGGAAATCGACGCCAACAATGGTCATGCCACCGACGAGCGCTTTGGTCAGCACGTCGTAAGGGATCCAGCCACGCGCCAACAGAATATTTACCGACTCTTCGATCTCTTCCTTAAGACCGTCATAGAGGTCGTCAAACATCTGTTCGACCAGTTCGTCGTCAGATAATTCCGACAGGTTGATGTCTTCTTGTTCCGACATGCGCGCGATTCCTTGACATAGGTTGGGACCGGTTGGTCTTTCCCCTTTTTGACTGCTATTGGCGAAACCACTGCAATATTTGCGACATTGGCGGTTCTGCCACCGACCTATACGGCTGATTCCGCGCATTTTCTAATGAAGATATTTCAGGATGATGATGCGGTGATTGCATTTGTTCGCCTTTTGTTCCATATCTTGAACTATGAAACACGAGAACGACATAGACATAATCAAAGACAGACGCCGGGGCCGCGGTGCGGTCAACAACGCCGCAGGACGTTTTGATCTGGCGCGCCATGAGGTCGATGATGGCTGGGATATCCCCGAGGACTGGGATAAATTTCAAACTCAGGTCAGTGTCGAAGTGGCGCGCAGTCTGATTAGCTATAACCGGTCGCCAGATTTACCGTTTGACCGTTCGATCAATCCCTATCGCGGCTGTGAACATGGCTGCATCTATTGTTTTGCCCGTCCAAGCCATGCCTATCTGGGCCTGTCGCCGGGGCTGGATTTTGAGACCCGGCTGATTGCGCGGCCAAATGCGCCAGACGTGCTTCGCCAGGAACTAAGCGCACGGCGGTACAAAGTTGCGCCGATCGCCATTGGCACCAACACCGACCCCTATCAACCGATTGAAAAACAGCATGAGATCACCCGGTCGTGTCTGCAGGTGCTGGCCGAATTCAACCATCCGGTGGCGATTGTCACCAAAGGCGCCATGATTGAGCGTGATTTGGATATTTTAGGGCCAATGGCAGCAAAGGGTTTGGTGCGCGTCGGCATTTCGCTCACCACGATGGACGCCGACCTGTCGCGCCGGATGGAGCCACGCGCACCGTCGCCTAAGCGGCGTTTGCTGCTGATACAGCGGTTGGTTCAGGGGGGCGTGCCAGTGCGGGTGATGACGTCGCCGGTTATTCCGGGGCTGACGGATCACGAACTTGAGGCGCTTTTGGAGGCTGGCAAAAACGCCGGTGCTGATGCGGCCAGCTGGATCATGCTGCGTCTGCCACGCGAAGTGTCGCCCCTTTGGCAGGATTGGCTGGCGGAACACGATCCGGGGCGGGCGGCGCGGGTGATGGCGCGGTTGCGCGAAATGCATGGCGGGCGCGATTATGATCCGCGCTGGGGGCACCGGATGCGCGGCGAAGGCAAATACGCCGAGATGGTGGCGCAGCGGTTCAAGGCCGCAGCGCGGCGGTTGGCGTTGGATGGGGCGACGGCGAAATTACGCTGTGATCTGTTTGCGGTGCCTCCGCAAGCAGGTGACCAGATGTCTTTGTTCGGATAGGTAGCATGTGACAGCAAAAGGAAACGACATGGCAGAGCAAAATCACTGGGATCAGCGTTACAGCGCGCCGGGTTATCGGTTTGGTAAGGAACCAGCGGAATTTCTGCGTCGTGAGGCCGGGCAATTGGCCAAAGGATCACGGGTGTTGTGCCTTGCCGATGGTGAGGGGCGCAATTCGGTGCATCTGGCATCTCTTGGCCATGATGTGACGGCGTTTGATGCCTCAGGCGTGGCGTTGGTTAAGGCGCGGGATTTGGCGGCAGAGCGCGGTTTGTCGGTGGATTTCAATCTGTCTGGTGTTGAAGACTGGGATTGGTCACAGCAATACGACGCAGTTGTCGGCGTATTCATCCAGTTCGCCGGGCCAGATTTGCAGAAACAGATGTTTGACTGGATGAAAGGCGCAGTCGCCCCCGGCGGGTTGCTGTTGCTGCATGGCTATATACCGCGACAGTTGGAGTATAAAACCGGCGGGCCGGGTGTCGCCGAGAACATGTATACTAAGGCGCTGTTGCGTGATGCATTCGCGGATTTTGAGATGCTGACACTGCGGGACTATGACGCCGAGATTGACGAAGGGCCGGGGCATTCAGGTCTGTCGGCGTTGATTGATTTTGTTGGCCGCAAGCCGGGGTGAACTGGTTTTGCCAGCTGCCGGAGCAAAAGAGATTTTTTGCCTCCGGCGGAGGTATTTCTGACGAAAAGAACTTGGGGCGTTTTAGCCCTGTTTGCGGCGTCTTGTTTTGCGTACCGGTTGTACATCGTCGCCGGTGCCGTCCGAGGTCGAGCTGAAGGCACCGAGGGTTTGGATGATCTGGTCCAGCGTTGGGGAGTCGGCGCGCGGCCGTGTGTCGAGGGCTTCGCGCATGTGACGCAAATGATCTGGCATGGTGCCACAGCAACCGCCGACGATTTTGGCGCCGCAATCGCGGGCCATCACCGCGTAATCAGCCATCAGGGTAGGGGTGCCGTCATAGTGGATATGACCGTCCATATATTTCGGAATGCCGGCGTTACCTTTGGAAATGATCGGCCGGTTGGTACCTTGGGTGACAAAGCCCAGGACCGTGCGCAAGATATCCGCAGCCCCAGTGCCGCAATTGGCACCAAAGGCCAGTGGTGGGTTTTGAAGGTCATCCACAAGTTTCACCATGTCAGCCGAGGTGATGCCCATCATGGTGCGCCCGGCGGTGTCAAAGCTCATGGTGCCACACCACGGCATGTCGGCCAGCGCAAAGGCTTCGGCGGCGGCGCGGAATTCTTCGGCGGCGCTGATGGTTTCAAGCCAGAGCACATCGGCGCCCCCGGCCTTGAGCCCGTCGGCCTGTTCGTGAAACATCTCGACCGCAAGGTCGTGGCTAAGGGGGCCAATCGGCTGCATAATCTCGCCTGTTGGCCCGACCGAACCGGCAACGATGATCGCGCGCCCGGCCTTGTCCGCGACATTGCGGCCCAGTTCGGCGCCGACACGCGATAATTCATGCACGCGGTGCTGCGCGTCGTGAAGTTTCAGCCGCGCAGTGGTGCCGCCAAAGGTGTTGGTCAAAAACAGATCACTGCCCGCATCCACGGCGCCCTGATACATCGCCGTGATCTTTTCGGGTTTTTCAGTGTTCCACATTTCCGGCGCGTCGCCAGCCATCAGACCAGCATTGAACAGATTGGTGCCGGTGGCGCCATCCGCAAGAATGACGTCGTGGGTTTCAAGCATCTTGGCGAATGCGTTTGTCATGTCAGGCGTCCTAATGGGTTGCGGCAATCCACAGCCAGCGTTCCCGCTGTTTCATCGCAGCGGGGATAAAGCAAATTAAAATAGTTCATAATCATAATGAAAAGGGCGCATCACTGCGCCCAAGTCAGTCCGGATTAGTCCGGATCAAATAGCCTGCATCACGTCTCAGGAATGTTTGGTCATGATCTCGGCTTTGGCCTCAATCATCAGCTCTGCCATTTTGGCACGAATTGTGTTTTCATCTGCCAGATCCCCCAGATAGCCAACAACCATGCGCACAACATCTTCGTGGCCAGCCTCGGCAAGATCGGATTTCACCACCGATTTCGCATATACAGTCGCGGCCTCAAGGCTTTCGCCTTTCAGATCAGCGGCCCAAAGACCCAGACGTTTATTGCGCCGTGCATTGGCGTTAAAAATCATTTCCTGATCATGGGCAAATTTGTTCTCAAATGCGGATTCGCGCTCATCAAATGTGGACATGGGGTTTGGGTCCTTTCGGTTAACAAGGTGTTACAGCAGATATGCCGTCGCCATGCCCTATGTGCAAGGGGCTTGCGACATGCTTGCGACACTGTGGCCCTTGTACTATGAGGGCGGCAGGGGCAGGGACTCGGCCCCAATGCACCCCTGAAAGGCATGTTACATGGCGCGTCGCAAGAAAATCTACGAAGGCAAAGCCAAAATTCTGTATGAAGGCCCGGAACCGGGAACTATTGTTCAATATTTCAAGGATGATGCGACGGCGTTTAATGCCGAGAAAATGGAAGTAATTGACGGCAAGGGCGTGCTTAACAACATGCTGTCAGAATATTTCATGACCGGGCTGAACACCATCGGGGTGCCAACGCATTTCATCAAGCGTCTGAATATGCGCGAGCAGCTGGTCAAAAGCTGTGAGATTATTCCGCTTGAGATCATCGTGCGCAATTACGCCGCCGGGTCATTATCCAAACGGCTGGGGATCGAGGAAGGCACGCAATTGCCGCGCCCAATCGTTGAGTATTGTTATAAAGACGACGCACTTGGCGATCCGCTGGTTTCTGAGGAACATATCGCGGCCTTTGGTTGGGCCAGCCATCAGGATATGGATGACATCCTGTCGTTGGCCTTGCGGGTCAATGATTTCATGTCGGGCATTATGTATGCCGTTGGTATCAAGCTGGTGGATTTCAAAATCGAAATCGGTCGAGTCTATGACGGTGATTTTCAGCGTCTGGTGATTGCCGATGAAATCAGCCCGGATAGCTGTCGGCTGTGGGACGTTGAAACCGGTCGCAAGTTAGATAAAGACGTATTTCGCCGGGATTTGGGCAATCTGACAGATGCCTATGCCGAGGTGGCCACACGGTTGGGTGTTATGCCTAAAAAACCGCCGCAGACGACCAAGCCGACACTGATCAACTAAGGCGCTGGGATCACCTAAAGCGCAGGCGATTTCAGGAGGCGGTGTGGTTGAATAATTGGGCAAAAAGTGAACCCCTTAGGGTTTCACGAGCAGATCAGAGGATGATGCCATGAAGGCACGGGTACATGTGATGTTGAAAACCGGGGTTCTGGATCCACAAGGCGCGGCAGTCCGCCATGCGTTGGGGGCCATGGGCTTTGACGGGGTGAACGGGGTGCGCCAGGGCAAGGTGATCGAGCTTGATCTGGCCGATGGCACCAGCGAGGCTGACGTGACCGCAATGTGCGAAAAGCTGTTGGCCAATACGGTGATCGAATCCTACACGATTGAGATATCCTGATGCGCGCCGCGGTTGTTGTCTTTCCCGGATCCAATTGTGATCGCGATCTGGCCGTGGCATTTGAGGCTACTGGCGCAGATGTATCAATGGTTTGGCACAAAGATAGCAGCCTGCCAGATGGTATTGATATCGTTGGCATTCCCGGTGGGTTTTCCTATGGCGACTATTTGCGTTGTGGTGCCATTGCGGCGCAATCGCCGATTTGTCAGGCTGTGGCGGCACATTCGACACGCGGCGGTTTTGTCATCGGGGTCTGCAACGGCTTTCAGGTGTTAACGGAAACCGGGCTACTGCCGGGCGCATTGTTGCGCAACGCCGGGTTGAAATACATCTGCAAAACCATCGGCCTAAAGGTTGAAACCAGCAACAGTGCCTATACCGAAGGCTATAATACTGACGATGTGATCGACATTCCGATTGCGCATCACGATGGCAACTATTTTGCCGATGACGCAACGCTGGCACAATTACGCGATCAGGACCGGATTGCGTTTACCTATACTGACAACCCAAACGGATCAGTTGGTGATATCGCCGGGATTTTGTCGGAAAACCGCCGGGTTCTGGGTATGATGCCACATCCGGAACGGGCCGCGGATATTGGGCATGGTGGCACCGACGGGGCGGCGCTTTTCCGCGCGTTGGTCGGGGCATTGGCGACAGCGTGACTTGAGCTGGGGCAAAGGGCGGCCTATTCTGGACCTATGTCTGCACCCCGTAAATTTACATTCGCCAAAATGGTAGCACCCCGGGCCAACGGAATTGGTTGGCGGGTGCGTCTGGCGCTGCTCGTTCTGGTCGCCGCCGCTGTGGGCACCGTGTTGACCACCAACCGGCTTTTGATTGATCGTTTTACCGAAAGCACACGCAACCGCGCCGAATTGCGCCTGGCGTTGTATAGCGGCAATCTGCTGAGCGAATTACGCCGTAACGCCATTGTGCCCCAGCTATTGGCAAGTGATCCAACGCTGATCGCAGCGCTTGAATCCAACGATTTCAGCCGATCCACCCTACGGCTGCTGTCTTTTGTCGAAGAAATCGGCGCCGCGTCGCTAATGTTGCTTGATCTAGATGGCCGCACCGTGGCCGCCACAGACCGAAACCGGCTGGGATCAACGCACCGCAACGAGGCCTATTTCGTCGATACCATCCGTTCTAACGCGACCGTATTTTCGGTGATCCCACGCGAAGTGGGCGGCTATAGCTTTACCTACGCGCGGCGTATTGAAAATGGGTCGTCGCTGTTGGGCGTGATCGTTGTCGAAGTCGACATGCAGAAATTTGAACGGGCCTGGTCCGGCATTTCTGATGCAGTGTTGGTTGCGGACAGTACCGGCAGGATCATTCTGGCCTCAGAACCGCGGTGGCGTGGTTTGCATGAAACCGAAGCCTTGCAACGCCAGACGCCATTGGGGGCAATTGAACGGGCGATACGGGTGACGTCAGATTGGACGGCGCTGCCTGCGGATGCCTATCTGCGCGGCGAAGCGGTGATGCGCATGGAAACGCGGATGCCGTTTCGCGGCTGGCGGATCACGTCGTTTACCACCTATGAGTCGATCCGCGAGCGGGTCAACGGGGTTCTGGCGCTCGAAATTATGGGATTCGCGATCATTCTGGCGTTGGCGTTTTACGCGCTGAGCCGCAAGACCGCGTCGCGCATGGTGCTGTTTCAACGCGAGTCGGCAGAGCTTCGCGCATTGAACATACGCCTGCAGCGGGAAATCGCCGAACGCGAACGGGTCCAGGAAACCCTGGCGGTGACCGAACAAACTCTGGCCCAAAGCTCAAAGCTGGCGGCGTTGGGTGAAATGTCGGCGGCGGTCAGTCACGAGTTGAACCAGCCACTGGCGGCGATGAAAACCTATCTGGCCGGGGCGCGCCTGTTGTTGCGCCGCAATCGACCAGAAGAGGCACTGGCCTCATTTGGGCGTATTGATAACCTGATTGAACGCATGAGCGGCATAACCCGGCAGCTTAAATCCTATGCGCGTAAGGGCGCCGAGACGTTTTCACCGGTAAATATGAACGATGCACTGGCGTCGTCTTTGTCGATGATGGAGCCGCAGTTGCGTCAGCGGCAGGTGCAGATCGTTCAGGTTTTGCCAGAAAAACCAGTGCTGGTAATGGGCGACCGGATGCGTATTGAACAGGTTTTGGTTAACCTATTGCGCAACGCATTGGACGCCACCAAATCGGTTTATGACCCCGAGATTGAGATCATTCTGGCGGCGGGCGAGACCGCGATTTTGTCGGTGCGGGATAACGGCAACGGGGTTGAGGACTTTAAATCGCTGTTTGAACCCTTTTATACCACCAAGCAGGCAGGGGATGGTGTTGGCCTTGGTCTTGCGATTTCGTCCGGGATCGTCAACGATTTGGGCGGACGGCTGACGGCCCGAAATGGGCACAATGGTGGCGCAGTGTTTGAAATGCAGCTGCCGATAATAGACGACCAAGACGGCATGAACCAAGACGGCATGAACCAAGGCGGGCTGGACGACGATGTTCGGGCCGCAGAGTAGGAAGGAAATGCAATGGCACAGGCCATGAAAATCGCGATTGTGGACGACGAGCGTGACATGCGCCAATCGATCAGCCAATGGTTGGCCTTGTCTGGCTATGACACCGAAACCTTTAGCAGCGCCGAAGACGCGCTCAAGGTGTTGGGGGCGGATTATCCGGGCATTGTGATTTCCGATATCAAGATGCCCGGCATGGATGGCATGCAGTTCCTGAAAAAGCTGATGGGGTCGGACAGTGCATTGCCGGTGATCATGATCACCGGACATGGTGATGTGCCAATGGCTGTTGAGGCTATGCGCGTCGGCGCGTTTGATTTCCTGGAAAAGCCGTTTAACCCGGACCGCATGTCCGAGCTGGCCAAACGGGCCACCGGCGCGCGGCGTCTGGTGCTGGATAACCGTGCCTTGCGTCGGGAATTGTCTGATGGCAGCCAGTTGATGAAAAAGCTGATTGGCGCCAGCCCGGTGATGGAGCGCCTGAAAGAGGACATTCTTGATCTGGGGCAGGCCGACGGCCACGTACTGATTGACGGCGAAACCGGCACTGGCAAAACCCTGGTCGCGCATGCGCTGCACGCTGTTGGCAGCCGTGCGGGCAAGAGATTTGTGCTGGTCAGCTGTGCTTCGTTAGAAGAGGACGCATTGTCCAAACGGCTGTTTGGCCCAATGCTGCCCGAAGATGCGCAGCTCCCGGCGATTGAGGAAGCCCGCGGCGGCACCTTGGTTCTTGAGGATATTGATGCGCTTAACGAGGGGCTACAGGCAAAATTGCTCGGGGTTATCAATGAACAGGGTACGCCTGCCGAAACCCGGATCATCGCCATCAGTAACCTGCAAGAGGCCGGGCGCACCTGCGAAGACGTGCTGCGGCCTGATCTGTTTTACCGCCTTGCCGCGCTGCGCGTCACGGTTCCGCCGTTGCGACAACGGGGCGAGGACATTTTGATCCTGTTCACCCGGTTAAGCGAGCAGTTTTCCGAGGAATATGGCTGTGATGCCCCGCAGGTCACCGCGCAAGAAGCCGCACAATTGTTGCAGGCACCCTGGCCCGGAAACGTGCGCCAGCTGATCAACATCGCCGAACGCGCGGTGCTGCAATCGCGTCGTGGCAGCGGCACCATCGCGTCACTGTTGATGTCAGACCATGAGGAAATGCAGCCGGTTATGACCACCGAAGGCAAACCGCTAAAGCAATATGTCGAAGCCTTTGAACGTATGCTGATCGACAATACCATGCGGCGTCACAAAGGGTCGATTTCCGGGGTTATGGATGAATTATGCCTGCCGCGCCGGACGCTGAACGAGAAAATGGCCAAATATGGCCTGCAAAGGTCGGGATATCTTTAACCTAAGCGGCTGGGCTCACTAAACGCCCTAAGCGCCTAAACATTTGGGGCGCGGGGGCAGGTTGGCCTGATCCGGGCAATTGGGCGCAATCGGTGCAGGCCGACTACAGTGTTTGCAGGAAATGACCGGCGCGCCGGGGGCTTTGCCCAGCCATCAGGGACAGTTTGCCGCCGTTCCGCCGTTTGAGATAGGAATACCATCCGAGGTGCTCTTCAATTTTCTAAAGATTGATCTAATTTCCATATAGCTTTGCAAATGGCCATTGTATTTGCCCCTGTGCTGGTCTTATGTTGCTTTTACGGGCCTGACATATTTCAATGCCAGACAACCCAGAGATGAGTTTCGCTATTTACGCCCTCTGCCGACAATAAATCCGCAAGGCTGAATAGACCGATTGGGTCTTTTTTATCAAAGACCAGTGTAGTGCCCGCGCTGTAGAAAGCGGGGGAATGAATGGGCAGGGACGGGAATACCCGACCTGTCGGAGAAGTAACGCGATGACGCGCGCGCGAGCATTAAGTATCCAGACAGGGGGCCAAAGGGCCAGACCCTGCCGCGCTGCGTCCGAATTCGCCCATACAAGACACACCCCCAGACACGTCGGCCCCCCGGGGCAGGCGCGATTGCGGCTGTGCACCAAGGAAACATGGCTAAGAAAATGCTTATCGATGCCACCCACGCCGAAGAAACGCGCGTTGTGGTGGTCGACGGAAACAAGGTTGAAGAGTTCGATTTTGAATCCGAAAATAAACGCCAGCTTGCTGGCAACATCTATCTCGCAAAGGTAACACGGGTCGAACCGTCACTGCAGGCGGCATTTGTGGATTATGGCGGCAACCGGCACGGTTTCCTGGCATTCTCTGAGATACATCCGGATTATTACCAGATTCCAGTCGCCGACCGCGAAGCGCTGATGGCCGAAGAACTTGCCTATGCCGACGCATTAAGGGCCCGCGACGAAGAAGAAGAGAACCAGCCAACCCGGCCACGCCGGTCACGTTCGCGTGGTCGGTCCTCAACCAAAGCCGCTGCGGCCAAGACCGATGATGCGGTTGAGACCAAAGAGGTCGAAATCTCTGGTATGGAGACCATTGATCTGACCGATGACACGGCAGATCAGGACGCAATTCAGGACAGCGGCGCACTACTTGAGACCCCCGAAGGCAGCTCGCCTATTGATACGGTCGCTGACACGCCGGTCGAAGAACCTGCAGAAGACGTGGAAACGTCGCCCCAGGATCCTGTCGAAAATGTTGTAACCGACACCGAAGCAGAACACGTCAGTGAAGACGCGGCAGAGCCCAAAGCGGCCTCCTTGGATGATGCGGCGTCCAAAGAAGCCGAAGCAGAAGAAACATCTTCGGATGAAACACCTGCTGACGACACCAAAAGCGAAGACGCAGGCGAGGCCGACGCCGAGCCTGAAGCCGACGATGATTCCGAAGCTGATGAAGACGACGACGAACCCGAGACCAAACGCAGCGATGCGATCTCAAAAGATGACAGCATCGAATCCATTGCTGATGAAGACGACAGCGAAGACATCCGCCCGCTACGTAAACCCCGTGCGCGTCGCTATAAAATTCAGGAAGTCATCAAAGTTCGCCAAATCCTGCTGGTTCAGGTCGTCAAAGAAGAACGCGGCAATAAAGGCGCAGCACTGACGACTTACCTGTCGCTGGCTGGTCGTTATTGCGTATTAATGCCCAATACTGCCCGCGGTGGTGGTATTTCACGCAAAATCACCAACGCTGTCGACCGTAAGAAACTAAAAGAAATCGCCTCGGAAATTGACGTGCCACAGGGCGCGGGCCTCATCGTGCGCACGGCAGGTGCCAAACGCACCAAAGCCGAGATCAAACGCGATTATGAATACCTGCAACGGTTGTGGGAGCAGATCCGCGAGCTGACGCTGAAATCAACAGCGCCCGCAAAGATCTACGAAGAGGGCGATCTGATCAAACGCTCGATCCGCGACCTTTATAACCGCGAGATTGACGAAGTATTTGTCGAAGGTGAAAAAGGTTACCGCATCGCCAAAGACTTCATGAAAATGATCATGCCGTCGCACGCCAAAAACGTGAAGCAATACCAAGAGACGATGCCGCTTTTTGCCCGTTATCAGGTCGAAAGCTATCTGGGTGGCATGTTCAATCCAACGGTTCAGTTAAAGTCAGGTGGTTATATCGTCATCGACTCGACTGAGGCCCTTGTGGCCATCGACGTGAACTCGGGCCGGGCGACCAAAGAAAACTCGATCGAAGACACCGCGCTGAAAACCAACCTTGAGGCCGCCGAAGAAGTGGCCCGCCAGTTGCGCCTGCGCGATCTGGCCGGGCTGATCGTCATCGACTTTATCGACATGGACGAGCGTAGGAACAACGCTTCGGTCGAAAATCGCATCAAGGACAAGCTGAAAACTGACCGTGCGCGCATCCAGATTGGCCGCATTTCCGGTTTTGGCCTGATGGAGATGAGCCGCCAGCGTCTGCGACCCGGCATGATCGAGGCAACGACCCAGCCCTGTTCGGCCTGTCACGGCACCGGGCTGATCCGTTCGGATGACAACATGGCGCTGGCGATCCTGCGTCAGATCGAAGAAGAAGGTGTGCGCCGTCGCTCGCGCGAAGTTCTGGTACGCTGCCCGGTCAGCATTGCCAATTTTCTGATGAATCAGAAACGCGAACACGTGGCACAGATCGAAGCCCGTTATGGCCTGTCGGTGCGCATCGAAGGTGACCCACATTTGATCAGCCCGGATTTCGTACTTGAAAAGTTCAAGACAGCAACACGGGTTGTGCCTGTGGCCACGGCTCCGGTTGTGTCCGTGGATACATCGCTGATGGATCAGATCGACGCGGACGACGCTGTTGAAGACGTCGTGGACGAGGTGCCTGAGGTAGCAGAGGCACCAGCAGAGGTCACAACTGAAACGCTAGATGGCGAAGCCAAGCCCAAACGCCGGCGTCGTCGTCGTCGTCGGTCGGGTAAATCCAACAACGGTGAAAACGAGTCTGAGGCCGCAAATTCGGGTGAAGAATCGGGTGATACTGCAAACAACGGTGAACAACAGGGCGAAGAGGCTGCTGAAACAGCTGTTGTCGCTGAAGGCAACAGTTCGGATGTACAAAACCCCGATGAGGCTCCGACCGAAGAGGTTAAACCCAAGCGGACACGGATACGCAGCCGAAGCCGGTCTAAACCAAAGGGCGCCGAGGCCACGGTTGATGCTGAGGCCACAGCCGAGGTTGCACCTGCAGAGGCCGCAAGTGCACCTGCAGAAACCGCAGGCGAAGAGGCCGAAGCCAAACCAAAGCCTAAACGCACTCGGGCGCCGCGTAGTCGGGCCAAAGCCAAAACCAAGGTGGTAGCAGAATCTGAGGCCGTTGTTGAAACGGCCGAGGAAACACCCTCTGTATCCCCGGAACCTGCAAACGTTGCAGAGCCAGTAGCGGTTGCAGAACCGGTCGCGGTTGCAGAACCGGTCGCGGTTGCAGAACCGGTCGCGGTTACAGAACCGGTCGCGGTTACAGAACCGGTAGCCGAGCCAGAGCCAGTTGCTGTGGTGAAACCAGAGCCTGTAGCAGAGCCGGAACCCGAACAACCAGCCAGGCCAAAGCGGCGCGGTTGGTGGTCATTAGGCGGATAGATAAACAAAGGCAGGCTCTTGGGCCTGCCTTTTCCGTTCGGCCATTCGTTCGGCCTCGGGTTCGGCCTTGGGCCAAATGGAACGATAGCGACGCTAGCCTTTCCGAATCAAATAGACCTGATGGGCGTCCTCGTCGCGATGCCCCAGAAACGCGTGGCCTGACTCAGCACAGAAATGCTGCATATCCAGAATCGCCGCGGGATCATCCGCCAACACCTGTAGCACAGCGCCCGTGGTTAGTGATTTCAACCGCTTGCGCGCCTTAAGCACGGGCAGGGGGCAAAGCAGCCCGATTGCGTCCACAGTTTCGGTAATTTCAGTCATGTCCTCGCAGATACGGACAATATTTCAGCCTGTCCACAAGGATGTGACCAACCGGCATCGTGACCTTGGCGTTTCAATGCCCTATGTCCTAGATATGTATGGATTTGACATCATCGACGCCGGCTTGATTCCGGCCATGATGATCGCCCTTTTCGGCGGTATCATCAGCTTTCTCTCGCCTTGTGTGCTGCCGATTGTGCCGCCCTATCTCGCCTATATGAGCGGCGTATCCATCAGCGCCATGCAGGACGAAGGCGCGGCCCGCCGCAAAGCCATTATCGCCGCGCTGTTCTTTGTTATGGGGCTGTCAACGGTGTTCATTTTTCTGGGGTTCACCGCCTCGGCCTTTGGCGCATTTTTCCTGCAAAATCAGGAGCTTTTCGCCAAGTTTTCGGGTGTCGTAGTGGTGGTGTTCGGCTTGCATTTCATCGGCGTGTTCCGCATTCCGTTTCTGGATCGCGAGGCGCGTATTGATGCCGGCGACGCTGGTGGATCGTCGTTTGGCGCCTATATTTTGGGCCTTGCCTTTGCCTTTGGCTGGACGCCTTGTATTGGCCCACAACTGGGCGCGATTCTGTCGCTGGCTGCCTCCGAGGCGTCTGTGGCGCGTGGCACATTGCTGCTGGCGATATACGCGATGGGGCTCGGATTGCCATTCCTGCTGGCGGCGATGTTCCTGACCCGATCAATGCGCCTGATGAACCGGATTAAACCGCATTTGGGGCTGATCGAAAAGATCATGGGTGTGTTGCTGATTGTGGTTGGCCTGGCGCTGATAACCGGTGCATTCACTAGCTTTTCCTTCTGGATTTTGGAAACATTTCCGGCGTTGGCAACGCTGGGCTAAGCCCGTACACTTGGCGTTAAGGACCGGATGCTAAAGTCGGCCAACCGCCACGTATGAGGAGCGCAGTGCAAAGACCAGTGCATCGCCGCCGGGTATTTTATATCCCCGGATATGATCCGATTCATCCCCGCCGTTACCGTGAAATGTATCGGCGCGAGGGGGCGGAGCAGGCGTTGATTTCTGACTATGAAATTTCACTGACGCCAAAAACCACCAAAGGCCCTTATGGGTGGCATGTTTTGGGCGACATGGACGGGATGCAAACCACCGCAGATTTCGAGGTGCTGGTCTGGTCTGATATCGTCCGCGATAGCATGTCAAACTCAATCTCGGCGACCTATGCGCAACTGCTGCGCACCGCGTGGATTTATATCGGTACCGGCACTCTATTTAGGTTGATGAAGTTGCGCAAAGGCCCTGTTATTGCAGCACTATATCCCGTTGCGATGCTGGTTTTGCAATTGCTTGTGGCCGTTGTTGTTGGTTGGGGGGTTACACAGGGCATTGGCCTGTTCAGTGGCGTTCTGGATGGGGCGCTGAACACAGTGATCCAGTTGGGCAGCCTGTTGTTCGGACTGGTCGCCGTCGTTGTAGTTTTGCGCTGGTTCCGGGCTCGCGATAACCGGCTGATGGCCTATTATCTGATGCATGATTATGCCTATTCGGCGCATTTGCATGGCGCTATTCCTGCCGATCTAAATACGCGATTAGCCGAATTTGGCGACCGTATCGCGGCGGAATTACAGCAAGATGTAGATGAGGTGCTCATCGTTGGCCATTCCTCGGGCGCGCATCTGGCGGTCACCGTATTGGCCGATTTGATCCGCGCGGGTAGGGTGCCCAATGATGGCCCGGCCCTGGGGTTTCTGTCGCTGGGGCAGGTGGTGCCGATGGTGTCGTTTTTGCCGGATGCCGATCAGCTGCGCGGTGATTTACAATATCTTTCGGCGCGTGATGAGCTGGCTTGGGTTGATGTCTCGGCCCCCGGTGATGGCTGTGCGTTCGCGCTTTGTGATCCGGTGACCGTTAGCGGCGTAGCACCAAAGGACAAAAAATGGCCCTTGGTGTTTTCGGCGGCCTTTTCCCAAACGCTGTCATCAGAGCGCTGGAAAAAATTGAAACGCCGCTATTTTCGCCTGCACTTTCAATACCTTTGCGCCTTTGATCGCCCCAAGGACTACGACTATTTCCGCATTACAGCAGGGCCAAAAACACTGGCAGCCCGTTATGATGGTCGCCCGCCGTCCAAATCACGCATCAATGTTGCGGTGTCTAAATACACCTCGGTGCGCACGCTATGATGCCGCCCAAACCCCCGTCGCGACCCAAAAAGGTGTCGTTACGGCAATACGCAAAACTGTTTCGTCAGGATCTGCTGTCGGCACAACCCGCGCGGTTATATCACGCTTGGATGGCCGAGTTCCGTACGCCGTTTTTCCGGTCTTTCCTGCTTAACCAGCCGGATTTGGTGAAAACCGTTCTTAAGGATCGCCCCGATGATTTCCCAAAATCGAACCGTATCAGCGAAGGGTTGCGCCCGTTATTAGGTGAGTCTGTGTTCCTGACCAATGGCGAGCCCTGGAAACGCCAGCGCCGTATCATCGACCCAGCGTTCGAAGGCGGCCGGTTGCGCGACATATTTCCGGCGATGTGGGAGGCATCCGAGGCGGCGGTGAGGCGGTTGCAATCGCAGATCGGAACCGAGGTCGAAATTGAGGCGGTCACCAGTCACGCAGCCGCGGACGTGATTTTCCGAACCCTATTCTCGATCCCGATCGAAAATGAGGTTGCTTCGCGGGTGTTCTCGCGGTTTCGCGATTATCAACGCAGCCAACCGTTGTTGAATATCGCCGCATTGATCCCTTTGCCGCGCTGGATGCCACGGTTTTTCAAACGCGACACCAAGGAAACTGCCGCTGAAATCAGGACGTTGATCACGCAATTGACCACGGATCGCATGGCTGAAATTGAGGCCGGAACCGCGCCCGATGATCTGGCGACCAAGATCATGACCACATCAGATCCGGAAACGGGCGAGCGGTTTAGCACCGACGAAATGGTCGATCAGGTGGCGATTTTTTTCCTGGCGGGTCATGAAACCAGCGCCTCGGCTTTGGCTTGGACGTTGTATTTGATGGCGCTGTACCCCGAATGGCAGGATCGAGTGGCACTCGAGGCTCTGGTGTTGGAAAAATGCGATTTTTCAGTAGTTTCCAAGCTTAAGTTAAGTCGTAATATATTCCGAGAATCACTGCGTCTGTACCCGCCGGTGCCGATGATGGTGCGCGAGGCATCTTGTCCTGAACAGTTTCGCGATCGTAAGGTTCCAAAGGGTTCGCAACTGGTGATCAGCCCCTGGCATTTGCATCGCCATGAACGGTTGTGGGGCAATCCCGATGGCTTTGATCCGCTGCGGTGGCAGACCGAGAACGGCAAAAAATGCCAACGCGAGGCCTATATTCCGTTCTCGACCGGTGCGCGGGTCTGTCCGGGGGCTGGCTTTGCCATGGTCGAAGGGCCGCTTATCCTATCGATGTTGCTGCGAAATTTCCGCTTTGAACGCATCGAAGGCCGCGATCCGGTGCCAGTGGCGCATCTGACAGTGCGCTCAGACAAAGGCATTTGGCTGCGTGTCGTACGACGCAACTGACCTGTTAGCGCAACCGCCCTTATGGTGCCCCCCGTTAATGCGCTATGGACATACGAGCATTGGAATCAAACAAAGGCATTTTTCATGGTAAATGACGGCGCAACCCAAATAGCCCAGCGGCAGCAAATGCAAAATGGCGCAGGATTTATAGCAGCTTTGGATCAAAGCGGTGGTTCTACGCCCAAAGCGCTTGGCCTGTATGGCGTAACGCCGGATTTTTGGACCGACGATGCCGGCATGTTTGCCGAGATGCAAAAAATGCGCGCACGGATCATTTTGGCGGATGATTTCACCAGTGCCAAGGTGATTGCCGCGATCCTGTTTGAGCGGACAATGGATGAAACCATTGAGGGAAAACAGGTAGCGGAATACATGTGGTCCGAACGTGGCGTGGTTCCTTTCCTTAAGATTGACAAAGGCTTAGAAGACGAAGCTAATGGCGTTCAGATGATGAAAATCATTCCGGGTCTTACGACAACTTTGGCGCGTGCCAAAGGTTTGGGCGTGTATGGCACCAAGATGCGGTCAGTTATCAACGAGGCCGATGCTGCGGGTATTGCCAGCCTTGTAGCGCAGCAGTTTGATGTGGCCAAAGAGGTGATTTCCGCCGGTTTGATGCCGATTATTGAACCCGAAATCAACATTCACAGCGCAACCAAATCCGAAGCCGAAGCGTTGATGAAAACCGCAATTATGGCGCAGTTGGATGCCTTGCCCGAGGGCGATGATGTCATGTTGAAACTGACAATCCCAGAGCAAGCCAATATATACACCGACTTGTCAAACCATGCCCGGGTGGTGCGCGTTGTGGCATTGTCAGGCGGTTACAAAACCGATGATGCCTGCGCGCGACTGTCGAAAAATGACACGATGATAGCCAGCTTTTCAAGAGCGTTGACCGAAGGGCTGGACGTGTCGATGACGGATGCAGCGTTCAACGCGGCATTGGGCAGCAACATCGACAAGATCTATCAAGCCTCTGTTTGATTTGCGGTCTCAGACCCCTATGGAAACCCCGTTGCGCAGGGCCCTTAAAACGGTGTGCGCAGCGGAAGAACGGCTAGTCTAGTCTGCTTCGGTAATGTTGCAGTACAAACACCCGGATTGCCGACGCCAGCCCAATATCCAGCCCGCGATCTGCATCAATTTCGGCCGTTAACACGTTGATTGGCTTTCCTTCTGCCTCGGCAATGTCGCGGAACGCATCCCAGAACATATCTTCCAAAGATACCGACGTGCGATGACCTTTTAATGTCAGGGATCGTTTTGCCGGTCGGCCGCTCATGTGTCTTGCTCGTGGCTGTCCAGATCGCGGCGGGCCTTGTCTGAACGCACTAGAACCAGCGTTTTTTCGGCCTTACTGCGCCCGAATTTTACCGCGTTTGTATCGGCGCGCACCTTACCTTTGGCGCGCGCTTTATCTTTGCGAAACCGATTAAGATTAATCGGTTGGACCATCACTTTGGCCCGATCATGTTTTCCGGACGCACCACACGATCAAATGTCTCTTCGTCGACATATCCCAGTGCAATCGCCTCTTCTTTCAGCGTCGTGCCGTTCTTATGCGCGGTTTTGGCGACCTTGGTGGCATTGTCATAGCCGATTTCAGGCGCCAGTGCCGTCACCAACATCAGCGATTCATGCAGCAACTTATCAATCCGCGTGGTGTCAGCCTTAAGCCCGGCCAGCAGATTATCCGAGAACGTCGACGACGCGTCGCCCAAAAGCTGCATAGATTGCAATACGTTATAAGACATCATTGGTTTATAAACATTCAGCTCAAAATGCCCCTGCGAGCCGGCAAAGCCAACAGCAGCGTCATTGCCCATCACCTGAATACAGACCTGGGTCAGTGCCTCACATTGGGTCGGATTAACCTTGCCAGGCATGATAGAACTGCCGGGTTCGTTTTCGGGCAGGATCAATTCGCCCAATCCACAGCGGGGCCCCGAGCCCAAAAATCGGATATCATTGGCGATCTTAAACAGCGACGCTGATACGGTTTTTAGCGCGCCGGAGATTTCGACCATGGCGTCATGGGCCGCCAGTGCCTCGAATTTATTCGGAGCGGTAACAAAGGGCAGGCCGGTGATCTCGGACATATTGGCGGCGACCATTTCGGCCCAGCCAACTTGTGTGTTCAGCCCGGTGCCAACGGCGGTGCCGCCCTGCGCCAGTTCAAATATCCGCCCCAACGCATCTTTGACGCGTTGAATACCCATGGCCACCTGATGGGTATAGCCGGAAAATTCCTGACTAAGGGTGATCGGTGTGGCGTCTTGGGTATGGGTACGGCCAATTTTGATGATGCCGTCAAATTCCACGACCTTGGCCTGCAACGCCGCATGCATTTTCTCAAGTCCCGGCAACAGCACCTGATGCGCGGCCATAGCGGCAGAAATATGCATCGCTGTGGGGAACACATCGTTTGAGCTTTGGCCCATGTTGCAGTGATCATTGGGATGAATCGGATCTTTTGAGCCGATCACACCGCCAAGGATTTCAATGGCGCGGTTGGCAATGACCTCGTTGGAATTCATGTTGGATTGGGTGCCAGAGCCAGTTTGCCACACAACCAGCGGGAAATTGTCATCTAATTTGCCGTCAATGACTTCGCCTGCGGCCTGCACAATCGCATTGCCACGGGTATCATCCAGTTTGCCCAGCGTCATGTTGGCCTGCGCACAGGCCTTTTTGATCACGCCAAGGGCGCGCACGATTGCGATGGGTTGTTTTTCCCAGCCAATCGGGAAATTTATGATCGAGCGTTGCGTCTGTGCGCCCCAATATTTATCGGCAGGCACCTCAAGGGGGCCAAAACTATCGGTTTCTGTGCGGGTGTCGGACATGATGTCGGCTCCGTTATAAGGTTCGCAAAGGGTGTAAACGCCCCGGTTTTGAGTCGGAGCAGATCAGTTGCCCACAGTCTAAAAGTTTCGCCAGCCAAGGTATAGGGCACCACGCGGTAACGGCGCGTTCAAATTTGCCCAAAATGCTGACGTGGGTCATTGTTCAATACGCAACAGGTTGTAATATGGTCGTAATTGCAGCGTCACGTGGTTGCCCCGGTTCTGGCCCCGGTTCTGGCTGAAAAGGACATAAACATGAGTATTTCGTTTCTTAAACCTTCGATCATGCCACGATTGCTAACCGGGCTGTTGTTTGTCCTGTTCGCGCAGGTCGCTATGGCCGATTTGTCTGACTTTACAGGAAAATATTCCGGATCAGCCGATGTCGAATACACGGATGGCACGTCAAACAAACGTGATATGAGTGTTGAGATTTCTATGGCCGATGACGGGTTTAATGTTAGCTGGACCTCAACCACCTTTAAGTCAGATGGACGGATTAAAGAAAAATCCTATTCCATTGATTTCATTCCCAGTGGCCGGCCGAACGTCTTTTCTGCGGCGCAGAAAAAAGATGTGTTTGGGCATTTGGTGCAACTGGACCCGATGAAGGGCGAACCCTTTGTGTGGGCGCGGGTCATTGACGACAAAATGACGGTGTATTCACTCTTCGTGAATGACGATGGTGGCTATGAAATGCAGCAGTTTGACCGGACACTGACCCAAGGTGGCCTGCATCTGGATTTTTCGCGGGTGCGCAATGGCAAACCTGAACGGTCGGTCTCAACGCTTTTGACGCGCGAGTAACCGTCTAAACCGGTCTGCTACTTGCGGAAACTGTCCAGCGACACGATTTCGGCGTCCGGTTTGTCGGCACTGGGTTTATCGCCTTCAGTCTTGTCGCCATCAGGTTCGGCCTCAGTCTCAGACGCGGGTTCTTTTACCTTGTCGATGTTGATTGGCAACAGGCTGATAGAGGCCTCTTCCTCCTCGGTGGATTCAAAGCGCAGGCCAAATTCGACTGACGGATCAACAAAGGTTTTGATCGCGTCATAGGGAATGATCAAAGGTTCCGGGGAATCGCCAAAATTTAGCGTGATGGCGAAATTGTCGTCGCTGACAATCAGATTGCTGAACCAATGCTGAATGACCACGGTCATTTCTTCGGGGTATCTGTCGGACAACCAGTCGGCCAGTTCGGCGTCCGGATGCGTGGTATCAAAGGTGATGAAAAAATGGTGCGACCCGGGCAGGCCATTTTTGGCAATATCGCGCAACACTGTCTTGATCAGACCGCGCATGGCGTCATGCATCAGATTTCCATAATCAATCTCTGTGGACATCACGTTTCCCCATTATGCGGGGCCCCAATATGGGGGCCATATGAGGCCCAAACATAGGGGATTCTGACAGGAACAAAAGGTCGCTTTGATAGTTTTTTGCGTCAAACCAAATGAATACCCGCGCCGATAACCGCAATAACCGCCAATGTCTCGCCCATACCGCGTTTCAGGCCAAGCATCAGAGCCGCGGCAACTACCGTTAGGGCAAGGGCGGCGCCGTTCAAACTGCTGAGGTGCGGGGCGGGCATCGACAGCGGGCCCGACTGCCATTGGCTGACGGTATCAAACAGCACATGCAGGGCGAACCAGACCGACAGATTAAGGATCACCCCAACCACGGCGGCGGTGATCGCCTGTAATGCGGCGGAAATGCGCGGACGCGCGGCGATCTGGTCAAGGTAAGGCCCCGCAAGGAATATCCACAGGAAACACGGCATAAACGTCGCCCAAAGCGCCACGGCACCTGCCGCCAACGCCATTTGTGGCCCGGACGCCAATTGCCCGGTTAGCATGGCAACAAACTGTGTCACCAAGATAAGAGGCCCGGGGGTGGTTTCGGCCAATCCCAGCGCATCAATCATCTGACCGGCGGAAATCCAGTGATACTCATCAACCACGGTTTGCGTCATATAGGCCAACACCGAATAGGCCCCGCCAAAGGTCACCACCGCCAGTTTGGCAAAGAACCAGCCCAGTTCGGCCAGCAGAGTTTGCCCGCTCAGGCTCAGGGCGATCAACGGTGTTAACCACAGCACCATCCAGATCACGGTTGTGCGGATCGGGGTGGCTTGGGTTGTTGGCGGCACGATGGGCTGGTCGCTGGCTTTGGTGCTCAGATAGCCCCAAAGACCGGCCAGCGCGATGATCAGCGGAAACGGCAGGCTAAAGGCAAAGATCGCCACAAAGGCGAGTGCGGCAATCACCCAGGCCGACCGCCCGGTCAGCGCCCGTTTGGACACTTTCATCAACGCCTGCAGCACGATGATAATGACCGCTGCCTTGATGCCCAAAAACGCCGCCTGAACCAGATCTATCTGGCCATAACTGGCGTAAAGCCCGACCAGAATGGCGATAACTAAGGCACCGGGAACGACAAACAACAGCCCCGCCAACAGCCCCCCCGGCACACCGCGCAGTCGCCAACCGGCGTAGGTGGCCAGCTGCATTGCCTCGGGTCCGGGAAGCAACATGCACAGGGAAAGTGCGCGCAAAAATCCTTGTTCATCAAGCCAATCGCGCTCTTCCACCAATTCGCGGTGCATCAGCGCGATCTGGGCGGCGGGGCCGCCAAACGACAGCAGCCCGATGCGGCCAAAGATGCGCACCATATCCCCCCAACCAATCATTTGCCGCGTCCTGTCGGCCAGTCATGGCCTTCGTCAAAACCATCGCGGGCCCAGCGATACAGCGCGTCATAAATCGCCATTCCGGCCTCAAGTTGTTTGGTATCATCCTTGTATTGCCGCGACAGCCCAACCGAGATTGCCAGCAAACCGGCGGCTTGTGGCGCCAGATCATGGCTGTCGGTATCTGCGGCACGGACAACCTGGGCCAGCCGATCCATTGCCGGGCTGTGCAGCTCGAATTCGTCAATCATGGTGTCAAAGGTGCATTTGTCACCCCGGTGCGACCAGAATACGTTCTCAATATCAAACGGGGTGGCGTTGAACCGATCGGCAACGCCGGATACCTCAACAGGGGACACAAACAGAAATCGCGCCTGTGGATCAACAAACCGCCGGATCAGCCACGGGCAGGCGATGCGGTCTATTTTCGGGCGATGCCGCGTCACCCACAGGGTGCTGCCCGCAATGGGCGTGGGCAGGGCGGCGGCGGGGATGCGTTGGGTGTCTTTGTGATCTCGCCAACCATACATGCCGCCGGATAGGTATTCGGCGCTATGGCCATCGCTGCACCACCAGGCAACGATGCCTTGGCTGAGCTTGATACCGCGTTGACAGGTAATCACACAGGGCCGTCCAGCAATGCGGTCAACCAGACCGGGCAAATCAGTGTGCGGGTGGCGAAAGGATCCGGGGATCAGATAGGGATCATCGGCAAAATCCGGATCAATGGATATATCGACAATAACCGGCGCGTCGGGGGTTCCGATCAGGCGTAACAATTGTGGGACAGTGATTTCGTTTGGGGCAGCCATGGCATGCGTCCTTTTCAAAGCGGAAACATGCGAACCTTGAGCTTGCGCCTCACGGGGCGTTCGCGGACATCCCCATACCTGGCAACAAGCGCATAGACAGGGTATTGTCAAGCCATGCGAGACAGACCTATCGCTTCGGAAAAGACAGCAGCTGCATTTCAATAATCGTCAAACGGGTTAGCACCATATTCATTTCGCTCTTGAGCACGGCCTCTTTATTCTGCTTTTCAAATTCCTTTTGTAGAGATTTGTTTTCCTTGTCCCATTCTTTATCGCGTGCTTTTTCCCGGGCCTCATTGGCCCGTTCTGACATTTCATACTGGCGATCTTGTAGTATCCGTCTTAATCAAGCCCTGTTTTTCTCCCATTCCCGATCCTCTCGGATCAGCGTGTTGACGAGGATGATCAGTCTTCGCATCAAGGCGACGAGAGCAACTTTCGCGGGTTTTCCTGCT
>JBLHMP010000048.1:0-30389 GCA_047623555.1 Granulosicoccus sp. | reverse complement strand
ACTGCGCCGCAAATTGATCCGATCCACGCCTCAAGCCACAATCATCAACTCTGTCGCCTCAACATGTAGTCTTGCCGGAACAAAGGGGATAAGCCTTTACCCAGCGTTTTACCTTTGGATTTGATTTCCTGGCCTCTGGCATCGACCTGATCGTTGTTGTGTTGGGGTTGTTTGCCCTTAGCCAAGCGTTTGTTCTATTGTCCGAACCCGACCAAGCACCAACCAACCAACGGATCGAGGGAAATTTATTCAAGGCCCTGTTCGGATTGTTCCGTTTCAAACGCATCGCCGCAGCGGGGTCCGGGTTTGGTGTTTTGACGGGCATGATCCCCGGGGTCGGTGAATTTACCGCTCAGTTTCTGACCTATACCTATGCCCAGAAAACTTCAAAGACCCCCGAGCTGTTTGGTAAGGGCAGCCCCGAGGGGCTTGTTGCATCCGAGTCAGCCAACAACGCAGTTCCGGCGGCGGCGATGATTCCGCTATTGGCTTTGGGTATACCGGGCGAAGCATTGACCGCCATGATGCTAACAGTTTTCTATGTTCATAATGTCATTCCGGGCCCGGCATTGTTTCGGGATAATCTGGACTTTGTCTATGCGCTTTATATCGCGATGTTGCTGCTAAATATTATCGTCGTGGTCTTTGTGTCTTTGTCATCCAACCTGTTGATGAAGATCATCCAAATCCCAACGCGGTTTCTGGGTGTGACCATCCTTACCCTGTCCTTTGTTGGCGTCTATTCCCTGCGTAATTCGGTGACCGATTGCATGATTTCCGCCGGGTTTGGCATGCTTGGCCTCGTGCTAAAACGTCAGAACCTGCCGATTGTACCGGTCATTCTGGGCATGGTCTTGGGTGGCATCATGGAGGTCAAACTGCGCTCAGCAATGGCGCAGGTAAAAACGCCGCTGGATTTTGTCGATCGCCCGATTGCTGCCATTCTCGCGATCGCTATCGTGTTGCTAATCGGGTTCCATTTCTGGGGAATTATCCGTGAACGCCGCCTGCGCGAGCCTGAATCCTCACATGATCACGACATTCACGGCAGCCAACAAAGCTAGGCCTAGCCCAGCTCAAAAAACCGACGCAGTTCGGTATCAGGCACCATCCCCTGAAACGCGGCCTCTTGGCTTTCGCGAGTTGCGCAAAACCCGTCGACGAACATATCACCCAGCCAATCGCGGGCAAAGCTGCTGCCGCGCAGCGCTGCATTCGCATCCCGCATCGAACGGGGATACCCCCGATCGCTGACCTCTTGAGTCACATAGCCGTTGCCTGTTGTTGCGGCATCCGGTTCGCTTTTCTCGGCGATCCCGGCCAGGCCCGCCGCCAAAGTCGCCGCAACAATCAGATAGGGGTTTGTGTCCGATCCCGGGAGCCGGTTTTCAACCCGGATTGATCCAGCGTCATGGCCCACCACACGCAAACAGGTTGTGCGGTTCTCGAAGCCCCAGGTCAGCGCAGGCGGCGCAAATGTTCCCAGTGCAAAGCGGCGATACGAATTCGCGGTTGGTGCAAAAACCAACATCGCCTGACCTAGATAGTTTTGCATCCCGCCGATGAAATGCCGAAAAGTATCGGACATATTGTCGGATTTGCTTGCGTCCCAAAACAGCGGTTTGCCGTCATTGTCCAACAACGACAAATGCACATGCGCCGACTGGCTGTCGGCCTGCTCCGACCAGCGCGGCATATAGGTGATGGTTTTGCCCTGCCGCATCGCCAACGCGCGCATGAAGTTCTTGAGCAGAACAGTCTGATCCGTCGGATCCAACCCAATGCCCGCCCCTGTGCAGGCCTCCATAAATCCGGGCGCAATTTCTTCGTGCATTTTGGCCAGATCAATATTCAACGACCGGCACATTTCGGCAACCGCATGGTACCATTCGGACTGTGCGGTCTGATAGATCAGCAAATCATGGCTGGCATGGGCGGTGGCCGGCTCCAAATTGCGAAAACCTTTTTCCCTGAGCGATTGCGACGTTTCATTGAACAAAGTGTATTCAAGCTCGAGCCCGTATTTGAGATTCACCCCCATATCCGCACCGCGTTTCAGAACCTTTGACAGAATAGACCGTGGGCACAGGCCCGCCGCATCGCCGGAAAACTGTGACAGGAACAGCAAATCATGGCCGGGTTCTTCCCACGGGATCGACCGGCAGGACTCTTTATCCACGATCAAAGGGCTATCGTGAAAATCGGCGGTTTCATCCGAAATACCCGGCAGATTCAGAATTTCATCTGTCGGATCCAACGCCATATGCACCGGAGACGAGCTCATGCCGTTTTTCAATATGCCCTCAAGCGTCGCGCGCGAGACTTTCTGGCCCCGCAACAGCCCGTTGGTATCTGTCATCGCCACAGTTGCGAATTGGGTTTTGTTGGCATCAAGGGTCTTTTGCATTGAGGTCTCCAATCTGGGAATCGATCCGGCGGTCAAACACGGCTATCTCGGCGAGTGTTTCTAATACGGTTTCGGGCTCCGTCGCGTATCCGCGCAGAAATATTTGCAGTCCGGCGACGATATGCTGGCCGATTTGTTGCGGGCCAAGAGGGTCAGCCGGGAAATGCAGCGCATGATTGCGCGGGCCGGACAGGATCAGCGACCAAAGATGATCCGAGGTCAGTTCGGCGTTATCAAAGCGCAGAACACCGATCTCGCGTTGCGATATCAGATAATCGGCAATGCCTCTGATTGCCAAAGCCGGGCCATTATCATGGAATTGCCGGGCAATTTCAGGAACGCGCTCGGCCTCGCCGATCACTAGGCGGGCGATGGACAGGTTATCGGGGTGCAGCACGAAATCGGCGTATGACCAGGAAAACTCCCACAAAACCGGGACCAAATCGCGCCCTTGGGCGTTTTCAAACGGCGCCAAAATCTGTGCGCGGCCACGATCCAGAACCGCGCGAAATATCGCGTCTTTTTGGCCAATATATTGATACAGCGTTGGTTTGGGCACGCCGGCACCTTCGGCGATGGCCTGCATCGACGCCCCGGAAAACCCGTTGCGGGAAAATTCACGCAGGGCCGCATCCAGAATACGGCGACGCTTTTCCGCGCGCTTGGCAACCTTGGGAGAAAGCGTTTTGGTGGCCGGTCCGGCAAGCATTGTGAAAAAACCAGTCAGATGTTGGTTAACGGCAGATGGGGATTCAACGTTGCACACATGGCCGGTGTCTTTGATGGTTTCAAACTGAACATAGGGTGCGCCTGCGTCATGGAAACGGTGACTGACCGATCGGATATCCGCAACTGGGGCGAGCCGGTCATAGTCACCAGTCATCAACAAAACCGGGCAGGATAATTTGGCGAAATCCAGCTTTTCCAGCGGATTGCAAAAACAGTTCAGCGCGTCGCGATAGGTGGCGGGCGGGATCGCGGCCATTGATTGGGTTAGCAGATCGCGCACGTCGCCAGATGCCTGTGGCCCCGCGATTATATCAACAACAGAGGCGGCAATATCGGCCGGTGTTTGGCCGGCATCCAACGGCACCTCGCGCGAGACGCGAAAGGCTTGGCGTTCATCAGGATCGGCTTCGGACATACCGGTGCAACCGCCGCACAGGACAAGGCCGCGCATCATATTTGGATGGCGCAGCGCAAAACTTGTGGCGATCCAACTGCCGTAACTTAGCCCGACAAGGATCAGGTTTTTCGCCCGAAATTCTGCCATAACCGCCAAAATATCGTCAAAATAGTCGTCAATCGTTGTCGGCCCTGCCCCCATAGTGCTGTCGCCATAACCGCGCAAATCCAGCGCAACCGATGGGATATCCCCGCCAAGAGTCGAAAGCTGAGGATGCCAGTTTTGCCAGTTTCCACCGATGCCATGCAGGTACAACGCGATGGTGCCCGCCTCTTTTAACCCCTCGGGCACAACGCTTAGGCCTAGGCGCGGAAACGATCCGATCTGACGCGCCTCAATCGTCGCGCGACCCTGTCGGGGTTTCGTGGGGGCAAACACGCCATCTGAAAAGGCTGCAATCGTGCCAATCCCAGCGTCAAAAACCTGTTTGGTTCCCTCGGCAATTTCCACCGCACGCGGCGCAGCAGCATCAATATCGGCATGCCATGTTATGGTCGAACCGCCGCCATCCGCCTGCGACACCCTAAGGCGGGCAGTATAGGAATTGGCCCCGGCGATCCCGGCAAGCGCGGTGTAGGCATAGGTGTGATCCGAGCCGCTGTAGTAGGTCAGTCGTTCGCGCATCACCGTGTCGTCGCCCTGCACCACAAAGCGACGAATGACCTGACCATCATCGCGAGGTTCAGACTCAATCCAGTTGACATAGGGATGCCACGGCGCTGCAAAGCTCTGGATATTGCTCCAGAGTTTTGCCGCCGTAAGATTGGATTTACCGATGCAATGAACGGTCTCGCGCGCCGTTGTTACTCAGCCGCCGGACGCCACATGGAAATACGCCCCGACACAGTATCCGCGTCGACAGAGTCGATCTCGTCCATATCATACAGCGTCATAACGGACAGGTAGTCCTCCATGATTTCAGTAGTATAGGGCAGCATCAGCGCGCCACAACGGCTGTCGCGATACATCCGTTCCAGCGGCAGCGATTTCAACATGGATTGCCCGCCACAGGTGCGGATCGCCAGCGCGGCGATTTCCTGAACCCCGTCCATGACCGCGACTTGGGCGGAATACATCCGCATCACCTGGGCCTTGGATGGAAAACCCTGCGCCTCCCAAAACGCATTGAACCATTGCGCGCGCATGCCGGCCAACTGCTGGTACATCTTTGAAACGCTCATCCGTTTGGTTGGGTAAACTCGGCGGTCGATCGCCGGTAGGCCAACAACCCGACCGGATAAATACGCAACCGTATAGTCGAATATCCCCTGCGCCTGCCCCATATAGGATGGCGTCAGCGTCGCCATCATGGTCGGCCAATGCGGCAGGGTTTTGGTGAACACGCCGCGTGGCATCATCAGGTCCTGTTCGGTGACAAACACATCCTTGAGGATCAAATCATACGACGCCGTGCCGCGCATCCCCATCGGATCCCATTCGCCGATGATGCTCAGGCCGGGACAGTCTTTGTGGACGGCGAAATCCATCGTGTCCTCGTGGCGCGGCTCAACGCCTTCGAAATGTTCGGTGCAGACGTTGGAATAGTAATCGCAATGCCCGGCAAGGGACGCGAATTTCTTGAAGCCATTGATCACCCAGCCGCCATCGACTTTGCGACAATTGGTTTTAATCGGGTCCGACGTCCAGTTGGCACCGCCTTCGGAAATCGGCTGCGAATAGATGGCGTTTTCTTCCACCACATTGCGAAACTGGCGTTCGCGCATCGGCTTAAACGCGGCGCGTTCTTCGTCGGTCAGGTTCGGCATGTCATACATATGCCGCGACCAGTTCATCGACGACGTGTGCATATTGAACGTTAGCGCCGTGGCACCGCAGTATTTGCCGATCTCAGCGCCGATGGTGGCATATTCGCCCAGTGAAAACCCAAAGCCGCCATGTTCTTTGGGAATGACCAACCTCAGAAACCCATGCTCAGCCAGTTCTTCGTAGTTTTCGGTCGGAAAACTGGCCTCTTCATCGTATTTCGCGGCACGTTCGGCAAACCCTTTGCCCAGTTCGTTGGCAAGGCGAAGCATCCGAATATGTTCGTCTGAGAAGCGCGAGATATCGTAATAGTCTTCGATCTGGCTCATGGGGAGTGGTCTTTCTGTATTGGGAATTAGGTTAGGCGAGGTCGCCCTGAAGTTTGCCGTTGATGACAACCGGGGTGCCATCCAACGCCACGGTGCAGCGCCGCATTGGCAGGTCGAAATGGCCCAGCGTATAGCGGCCCGCATATTGGTTTGATCCGGTGGACCAAAGGAAATTTCCGGCCCAGGCGCGCGGTTCAACCGCCTGCACATCGCCTTTGTCATACAGGCGCAGAGACTCCCACCGGGCGGCTTTGTTCACGCCAAACCCGACATGGCTGACGCCGTTTGCATTGGGATCTTGCCATGCATCCAGGTACTCGCGCAGCAGATCGGCATCGAGGTTATCACCAATAATGTCGGTCACAAAATCATCGCGGATTTCAAAGGTAATGCGGTCGCGCAGGTAGTCTTTGAACGTCAGGTTCATGTCGCCCACATCCATAACGATGCGGCCGTTAACGGTGTTTTTGCCCGGAAACGCCAGACACAATCCGCCCGGCCAATGGGCAACGCCGCCTTGTTTTGTGCCAAATCCGGGGGTGCCACCACAGGGCGCATCACTAATATAAATGGTCAAATCGGTGCCCGCCGCACTGGTCACCCGCATTTCGCTGGCATCGTTCAGCATCTGAATACCCAGGTCGACCCGCGGGCCAAGATCGGCAGTTGGTTCAGTGCGTTCAAGGATCTCGGGGTGTTCATTACAGATCACCAGAACGCGGGTGCCCGAGGCTTCGATCTCTTCCCACTCTTCGGCGTGAAGCAGCCCTTCGACAGTGACATCAACGATGATTTCAACGTGTTTCAACGCTTCGATCACATGGCGTTTATGCTGGATCGCATTGCTGGCCCCGGTCGATTTCACCGGCACTGGCGCAGTCTGTACCGGTGTTGGCAATAGGATGGTCGACTATTCGGCGCCCAGATCATAGCAGGCCAACCCGGCGAGCTGCATCAACACTGGGCGCGACTGGGTTTCGGCCAAAACGACAACCTGAGTGCCCTGTTTGATGCCATTCAGGGCCAGCACCCTGCGGAACGCGGCGAGCCACTTTCCTTCGATAACTTCCTGCACCATGGCGCAATCCTTTCGGGCATAGACCAGCCTGTCGCGGTACAATTTCGCGTGGCACAACGAGGGTGGGGGGCACCGGGGCCTTTGTCCAAAAGCCCCGGTATTCTGTTCAGACGTTATTGTGTGCCCAGGATTTTACCGATGGTCGCCATAACGGCCAAATCGGCCTCGATCTGGGCGTTGGCCGCATCTGCGCCCTGCCAATACACAACCGCACCGGTTTGCGCAGCGAACTTCTGCGCCCGCTCAGATGCCATCGTTTCTACGGCGACAGCCGCAATCTTTTCGCGAACATCTGCCAGGGTGTCTGCGTGCACAAACAGACCATTCCACAAACCCATTTTCAATTCGGGCCGGATTTCACCAACCGTTGGGCTGTCTGGTGTCATCGGCAACCGCTTGGATGTCAGCGTTGACAGGATGGTCATTTGATCAAGACAAGGCAGGATAAGCTGGATCGTGGTGTTGCCAACATCCGCATCACCCGAGGCAAAAGTATTGCAATCAATCGCGCCAAACGCCGCCTCGGAGGCGTAATCAAACTCCATCTGCGCCGCCATCGCAAAGGTGATCTGTGTTGGTGTCAGTTCGGCGCCAAAATGCGCCAACGACACATCGTTGTCTTTTGCATAGGCGGCGAGCTCGTCCATGGTCTGATATGGTGCGTCTTTTGATGTTGCGATCACCATTGGATAGGCGACAAAAATGCCAACAGGCTCAAACGGGTTTGGGTTCAGCGGCGGGATACCGATTAGCGGCCCAACCAGCGGAACATCCATCACGAATGAGCCAACCCTATAACCATTGGCTGGCGCGCCAGCCACTTCGATGGCACCGGGAAATGGGCTGCCACCACCGCCGGGCTTGTTCACCACAGCCACTGCAACGCCATATTTCTTGCTGAAATCTCCGGCAATCATCCGTGTCAGAACGTCCTCGACGTCGCCGGGTGGGAACGGCACCACAAAGCTCACGGGGTTGTCCGGGTATTCGGCGAGAGCTGGTCCCGCAACTGTGATTGCCAACGTCATCAACGAGGCACCTATTGTGTGTGATGAGACCATTCTTACGCTTCCATTTCCCAAATATATTTTTTTACCGTACGGTTTAGTAAAAAATCAAATAGCCCTTACGACAACAAAAATTTACCCGTTTCTACCGCGCCTGGTGCAAGTGCTTCATTTGGCTTATTTAAGGTTAAAGTAATTTTCAGCAAAGTTTGAAACACCGAACAAACCACGCCTGATGCGTTGGCAAAACATCACAATCTTGTACCTTATCGCAACCAAAAGACTGCAAATTGGGGTTATCGCGCGACCAATATCGGGCCAGTTAAACATCCAATCGGCAATCAGACACAGCCATTTGTGCGGTTGTATCGGCGGTTAGCCTTTTCCCAATCAATGCTTAATGAAATCATATTTTCGACTATCTGGCGGCTCTAGTAGGTTGACGGTCAAACGCGCTAAATCCCGTGGGTTGCCAGAACAAAAGGCCC
The DNA here is from genome assembly GCA_047623555.1 of Granulosicoccus sp. Lineage (GTDB taxonomy): Bacteria > Pseudomonadota > Alphaproteobacteria > Rhodobacterales > Rhodobacteraceae > NORP181. The sequence goes on along the minus strand of JBLHMP010000048.1, from coordinate 22,130 downwards.
GGACATGTCGATTGAAAAGATAGATACTCTTGTTGTTGGCGCCGGTCAGGCGGGCGTCGCCATGAGCGAGCACCTAAGCAAGAATGGCATTCCGCATCTTGTTCTGGAACGGGACCGAATTGCCGAACGCTGGCGGACCGGGCGCTGGGATTCGCTGGTTGCCAATGGCCCGGCCTGGCATGATCGTTTCCCCGGAATGGCGTTTTCCGGTGCAAACCCCGAGGCCTTTGTTGGCAAAGAAAAGGTCGCGGATTATTTCGTTGAATATGCCGATATGATCAACGCCCCGATCCGCTGTGGGGTGGATGTTTTGCAGGCCCAGCGACTAGCAAATCAGGCCGGGTTTCGTGTGGAAACATCGGATGGTGTGATCGAGGCCGCGAACATTGTTGTCGCCACCGGGGCCTTTCAATGCCCCGTTATCCCGCCGGTTATTGCCAAAGATACCGACATTATGCAGCTGCATTCGTTTGACTATCGCAATCCCGAACAACTGCCGCAAGGGGCTGTGATGGTTGTTGGCGCGGGGTCATCCGGGGGGCAGATCGCAGATGAATTGATGCGCGCAGGTCGGAAAGTCTATCTTTCGGTTGGCCCGCATGACCGGCCACCGCGCAGCTATCGCGGACGCGATTTTGTTTGGTGGCTGGGCGTTCTTGGCCTGTGGGATATCGCGGCATTAGCGCCGGGCACCGAACATGTCACGATCTCGGTTAGTGGTGCGCGTGGTGGGCGGACCGTCGACTTTCGCGACTATGCAAAACAGGGCATGACGCTGGTTGGCAGGACCGTGGCGTTTAAAGATGGCGTATTGTCCTTTGCCTCGGATCTGAGCGCGAATATCGCCGGGGGAGATGCCAGCTATTTGTCCATGCTGGACGATGCCGACGCCTATATCGCCCGCAATGGTCTGGATTTTCCAAAAGAGCCCGAGGCGCGCGATATTGGCCCCGATCCGCAGTGTATGACGCACCCGATTGCCGAACTAAATCTGGCAGAGGCCGGTATAACCTCGATCATCTGGGCAACTGGGTTTTCACAGGATTTCAGCTGGCTTAAGGCCGATGCCTTTGACGAGGCGGGCAAACCGAAACACCAACGCGGCGTGTCGTCAGAGCCCGGAATATACTTTTTGGGACTGCCCTGGCAGTCACGGCGCGGATCGACCTTTATCTGGGGGGTTTGGTTTGATGCCAAACATGTTGCCGACCAGATTGCCACACAACGAAAATACCTAGAGTATCGTGGTCCCTCGGATTAAATGGTCCAAGACCGCCCCCTACGAACAATCCCGACGGAGACCGCCATGGCCCATACCCGCATTCGCAAATTCAACACATCCGACACCTATCCCGAGCAAAATCTGGACAATGACCTGTGTCAGGCCGTCGTCACCCAAGGCGGAAAAACAGTATATTTGCGCGGCCAATGCCCGCAAAACCTGGACGATGCGGCGAACATCGCCAGCCATGATCCGGTTGAGCAGACCCACAAGGTGATGCAAAATATCCGCCAGCTTATTGAGGAGGCAGGTGGCAACATGGAGCATCTGGTCAAGGTTGTCGTTTACATCACCGACGTGCGCCATCGCGAGGCGATTTACCGGACCATGGGCGAATATATCAAAGGCGTGCATCCGGTTTCTACCGGTCTGGTGGTGCTGGCACTGGCGCGGCCAGAATGGCTCGTTGAGATCGACGGCACCGCCGTGATCCCGGAGTAAAGCCATCACATTTTCCCTCGTCGCACGCTGCGCGCAAACCGGCATGTTTGGCATCGCCATTTCCTCGTCCTCGCCTGCTGTCGCCGCGCGGTGCTCGTTTGCGCGTGCGGGTGTTGGCGCCGTGGCCTCACAAAACGTCACTGACCCGTCGCTTGGGCCGCGTGTTCTGGACCTTTTGCAAAACGGTCTGCCTGCCGCAGACGCCGTAAATGGTGTCATTGCCGCGAGTAAATTCACCGAATATCGACAACTGCTTGCCGTTGATCAATTGGGCGCAACGGCCATTCATTCCGGCCCTAATTCGCTGGGCATATGGACCCAAGCACAGGGCATTAACGTCGCATCGGGCGGGAATATGTTAGCGAATGAGGACGTGCCACAGGCCGTTGTTCACGGGTTTTTAACCTCATCCGGCCATATTGGCGACCGTCTGATCGCGGCCATGCGCGCGGGTCTTGCCGCCGGAGGCGAGGCTGGGCCTCTGCATTCCGCAGGCCTGAAAATCGTCGACAAGGTGAGCTGGCCAGTGGCCGATCTGCGCTGTGATTGGACAGACGATTGCCCGATTGAGAACATCGCCACCGTCTGGGACGTCTATAAACCGCAGCTTGCGGCCTATGTCCAACGCGCCCTGGACCCGCGCGAAGCCCCATCATACGGCGTGCCCGGCGACGAATGACGACGACCTTGGACGACACAAGTGCGATCTTAGCTTGCACTTACCTGTGAAATACACTGCTTTGAACGCAACTTGAATTCAGTACAAATTGTGCAAAGCAGGGAGACGTAATGCTGAGATATACTCTCAGACAGTTGGAATATTTCGTCGCAGTTGGCGAAATTGGTAGCATCGCGTTGGCCTCGGAAAAGGTGAATGTGTCGTCACCGTCGATCTCGGCTGCAATCACCCAATTGGAAAAAGAATTCGGCCTGCCGCTGTTTGTCCGCCAACACGCCCAGGGCCTGTCGCTGACGCTGGCGGGGCGGCGGATGATGGTGCAGGCTAGGCTGGTTCTGAAAGAGGCAGACAGATTGATGGATCTGGCAGGCGACATTTCAGATTCCGTCCGTGGCCCGCTCGCCATCGGCTGCCTGGTCACCTTTGCCCAAATGGTTTTGCCGTCCGTAAGGCGCAGTTTTGAAACCGAAAACCCCGACGTGCGCGTGCGCCAACACGAGTTGAACCAATCCGAAATATTCAGTTTCTTGCGGCGCGCAGAAATTGATGTTGCCCTGACATATGATCTGGGTTTGCCGACAGATCTGCATTTTGTGCCGCTGCTTGCGCTGCCACCCTATGCCATCGTCAGCGAAACCCACGCGCTTGCGCATCTGACAACTGTTTCTGTGGAAGAGTTGAAAGGCCACCCGATGGTGCTGTTGGATCTACCATATAGTTCCGACTATTTCCTGTCGTTCTTTACCCAAATCGATGCCAAACCGCACATCGCTGAACGCACCAAAGACATGGCCGTGATGCGCAGCCTTGTGGCCAATGGCTTTGGCTATTCCATCGCAAATGTGCGCCCATTGAATGACAACTCTCCGGACGGAAAGCCGCTGAAATTCATCCCGCTATCCGGGACTGTGCGACCGATGAAAATGGGGTTGCTCATGTCACCCGGCGCGGAAACGACCCGTGTTGTGCACGCGTTTGTCCAGCATTGCAGTGAGCGCCTGCAAAGCGGCGGTTTGCCGGGCTTGGGCACCTAAGCCTGCCCCTAATCACTGCTTTCGCAACCTTGTCTTTTGTTCCTTGGAAGGCACAGTATTATCGGACAAACCCGCTTTCGCAGGAGGCATAATTGCGCGATCCCCGCTATGATATTCTATTTGAGCCGATGCAGATCGGTCCGGTCACAGCCAAAAACCGGTTCTTTCAGGTTCCCCATTGTAACGGTGGTGGATACCGTGATCCGTCGGCGGCGGCGGCCATGCGCGGCATTAAGGCCGAGGGTGGCTGGGGGGTGATATTCACCGAGCAATGCGAGATGCACCACACCTCGGAAATCACCCCGTTTATTGAATTGCGCCTGTGGGAAGACAAAGACATTCCGCAACTGCGCAAGATGTCGGAAAAGATGAAGGAACATGGCGCACTGGCCGGTATTCAGCTGGCCTATTCCGGGATCAACGGGCCGAACTTGTATTCCAAAGAGGTGCCGCTGGCGGTGTCCGCCATGCCGATCCGCACCTTTACCAACGACCCGATACAGGCGCATGCGCTAGACAAATCCGACATCCGCGATCTGCGGCGCTGGTTTGTGAACGCTGCCAAACGATCCAAACTGGCCGGTTTTGATCTAATTTGCCTGTACGGCGCGCATGGTTTTGGCATTTTCCAACATTTCCTAAGCCGCGCCACCAACCAGCGCAGTGACGAATACGGCGGCAGTCTGGAAAACCGGTCGCGGTTCGTGAACGAGGTGATTGGTGATATTAAAGACGCGGTGGGCGACAGCATGGGCATCACCCTGCGGGTCAGCCTGGACGAGACCATCGGAGATCTGGGGTTTTCCAACGCAGAAGTCCGCGATTTCATTGAAATGAACAAAGATCTGCCCGATCTTTGGGACCTTGCCCAAGGCACATGGGAAGACTGCTCAGCCCCGTCGCGATTCAAAGGCGAAGCAACGCAACAAGATCTGGTTCGCGGCATTCACGAGTTGACCAGCAAACCCATTGTCGGCGTTGGGCGGTTCACCTCGCCTGATACGATGATCAAGCAAATCAACTCAGGCCTGCTTGATTTTATCGGTTGCGCCCGCCCGTCAATTGCCGATCCGTTCCTGCCCAAAAAGATCGAAGAAGGCCGGATCGAGGACATTCGAGAATGCATCGGCTGCAACATTTACATCACCGGCGACATGACCATGTCGATCAGCCGCTGCACGCAAAACCCGACGTTTATGGAGGAATGGCGCAAAGGCTGGCATCCGGAAAAGATGAACGCCAAGGGCGATAGTTCCAACGTTCTGATTGTTGGCTCTGGGCCCGCAGGCCTTGAGGCAGCCCGCGCCTTATCTGAACGCGGCTATGACGTCGCCATTGCCGAAGCCACAACCGAACTTGGTGGCCGTGTCGCGCGCGAACGTCTGTTGCCGGGGCTAAGTGCGTGGGGCCGGGTTTCGGACTATCGCGAGTACCAGATCAGCCAAAAGGCCAACGTCGAAACCTATTTCGACAGCAAACTGGACGCCGCAAGCATTCTGGAATTCGGCTTTGAAAATATCTGTATCGCCACCGGTTCAAAATGGCGCCGCGACGGGGTAAGTCGCCAACACGTAGTGCCCTTTGCTATGGACGCGTCGATGCCGATTTTTACGCCTGACGACATCATGTCGGGCAATTTACCCAGTGGCAAAGTGGTGATCTATGACGATGATCACTATTATATGGGCGGCGTTCTGGCCGAACTTTTGCACAAAAAAGGCTGCGATGTCACGATCATCACCCCTTGCGCCTATTTGTCAGACTGGACCAATAACACACTGGAACAACACACTATTCACAAGAACCTTGCCGAAATGGGCGTGAATATTGTGCTTAACCGGGGCGTCACCGGAATTGGCAAAGGGCATGTTGTATCAAACTGTGTCTACACTGACGTTACCGCCGAATATGGCTGCGATGCTGTTGTCGTCGTCGCCTCGCGTCTGGAAACCAATCAAGTGTTCAACGACCTGAAATCGCGTGAAACCGAATGGGCGGATGCCGGGATTAAAACGGTGAAAATCATCGGCGACGCAAACGCACCGGGACCGATTGCATGGGCCACCTATGCCGGGCACCGCTATGCCCGCGAACTTGATGGCGATGACATTGGCGACGCCTTACCGTTCCGCCGTGAAATCACCGAACTGGCCGTGGATTAGGGGCACCCATGTCGCAAACCCTCGACATTCTTGCGCAGTTGATCGGGTTCGACACGGTCAGTGCGCGATCCAATCTGGGCATCATCGATTTCATCGAATCCTATCTGCGCGAGCGTGGGTTCCGGACCACCCGGATCACCGATGCCACCGGTCAAAAGGCCGGGCTTTATGGTGAAATCGGCCCGTCCGAGGGCGGTTTTTTGTTGTCAGGCCATACTGATGTTGTGCCGACCCAAGGCCAGGATTGGACCCGCGATCCATTCCGATTGTCGCAAGACGGCGACCGATTTTACGGGCGTGGCACCACCGATATGAAGGGCTATCTGGCCTGCATGCTGCGCTCGGCGGACATGGCATCGCGCAGTGACCTGAGCGAGCCACTAAAGCTAGTTTTTTCCTATGACGAAGAAATCGGCTGTGTCGGCATTCAGCATATGGCCGATCAACTTGCGCCGCTTTTGGGCGCCCCACGCGCCTGTTTCGTCGGAGAGCCAACCGAGATGCAAGTGGCAATCGGACACAAAGGCAAGGTCGCCATTAGGGCGGTTTGTAACGGTCAGAACGGTCATTCGGCGCTGGCTCCGAAATTCGTCAATGCCTTGCATCTGGCAACCGATTTTGTGACCGAATTGCGCGGTGTTCAGACCCGGCTTATGGAACATGGCGCACGTGATGCGGCCTATGACATCGCCTATAGCACCGTGCATATTGGCAAGTTATTGGGCGGTGTTGCCTTGAATATCGTGCCTGATCACGCCGAACTGACCTTTGAATACCGCCACATTGCAGCGGACAACCCTGACAAAATCATGCAGCAAATCCGCGATGCGGCAAAACGTGTAAGCGACCGCTATCGCCCCTCATTTGCTGAGGCCAAAATTAGGCTGAACCGCACCAACGCCTATCCGGGGCTTGAGGTTAACCAAGGTACTCCGGTGGTTGCGCTGGCGCGGCAGCTGGCCGGAAATCAGGGCATCACCAAAGTTGCTTTTGGCACCGAAGCGGGCGTTTTCACCGGTCTTGGCATCCCGACTATTGTCTGCGGCCCGGGGTCAATGGAGGCGCAGGGCCATAAACCGGATGAATACATCACACAGGATCAACTCGCGGCGTGTGACCGCATGATGGATCGCATCGTGAAGGAGATTTCCAGCTAAGGGCCTGACAATACGCGATAAGATGCAGAATGGGCATTTCCCGACATATGCGGCCACCAAACTATGGCCTGAGAAGAAAATTGAAAGGATCCGCTGTGGGTGCCCGCCGGAGTGTACGAGTGAGTTGAAGTCCACCGCTCTGGGTTGAAAAGCGGCTTTCATAGCATTTTGGTTTGTGAATTTGTCCGAATTTGGTCTATAAATTATGTAGCAATATATTGCATTATATGCCACCAATGGCACTATAGTGCCAAATTGATTCAGGGAGGAATCATATGACGAATCGCAGAAAGCTCTTGGGTTTTGCAGCAGGGGTGGCAATTGCCGCACTTAGTGCAGGGGTCACAGCCACAACAGCCGCCGCTCAGGAAGTGACGCTGAAACTGCACCAGTTTTTGCCGGCTCAGGCCAATGTGCCAAAACTTATCCTCGACGTTTGGGCCGCCAATGTCGAACGTGATTCTGGTGGTCGGATCAAGGTCGACAGCTATCCGTCGATGCAGTTGGGTGGACGTCCGCCGGAACTGATGGATCAGGCCATTGATGGTGTTGCTGACATCGTCTGGACCGTTGTCGGATATACGCCGGGTCGTTTCCCGGGCACCGAAGTGTTTGAATTGCCGTTCATGATGACCAATGCCCGCGCCGTATCGCGTGCCTATTGGGAAATGTTTGAAGAGCACTGGAAAGATACTGATTTTCAGGATGTCCACATTCTGGGGACATGGGTACACGGCCCCGGCTTGATCCACACCAAGGATCCAGTGAACACGCCTGCCGATCTGCAGGGCATGAAAATCCGCGGTGGGTCGCGTTCGATTAACTCTTTGCTGACCAAACTGGGTGCAACCCCGGTTGGCATGCCGGTTCCGGCTGTGTCCGAAGGTCTGTCCAAAGGTGTGATCGACGGAACAACCATTCCGTGGGAAGTCACCGCAGCCTTGAAGGTTCCAGAACTGGTGCACAACCACACCGAATTTTCGGGTGCCGCGCTTTATACACTGACCTTTGTTCTGGCGATGAACAAAGAAAAGTATGAAAGCCTGCCGGACGATCTGAAAAAGGTGATCGACGATAATTCCGGTTTGGAATTCTCGGTGTTTGCTGGTGGTACACAGGCCGATTCCGATGGTCCGTCGCGTCAGTTGGCCGTGGATATTGGCAACAACATCATCACCTTGGATGCGGCTCAGACAGAAGAGTGGCGCACTATGGCCCAGCCGATTTATGACGAATGGGTTGCCGACATGAACAGCAAGGGCAAAGACGGTCAGGCTCTGATCGATCAGGCCCGCGAGTTGATCGCAAAATACTCCGAATAAATACGGAGCAAAAAATTGAAACCGCGGCGATACCCTCGTCGCGGTTTTGTCTAAAGTGTTTCACACTTTAATTCGGAACGCTTTATATGGCGCAGGGCGGACGCAAATGTTGAAGAACTATATGATGGGATTGGCCCGGTTTTCGGCCATTCTGGGCGGTATTGTTTTAACGTTATTGATTGTTTTGACCTGTGTGTCGATCACCGGGCGCATATTGAACGGCTGGATGCACAGCGACTTTATGGAGGGTCTGGCCCCTGCGTTTGCCCAATGGATGCTAGGTCTGGGTGTTGGCCCGATCACCGGTGACTTTGAGTTGGTCGAATCCGGCGTTGCCTTTGCCATTTTCGCCTTTATCCCGCTATGTCAAATCACTTCGGGCCACGCCTCGGTCGGGATTCTGACCGATAAATTGCCGATACGGGTGCAACAGTTCCTCGCCATGGTGGTTGAGCTGATTTTTGCGGCGGTACTGGTGTTGATTGCGTTGCGTCTGTTTGCCGGCATGTCGTCGAAAATGCGCTATGGCGAGACGACGTTTCTGCTGCAATTCCCGATCTGGTGGGCCTATGCCGCCAGCTTTGCCGCGTCCGTCGTGGCCGCCATTGTCGGCGTCTATATGGGCCTTGTGCGGACATATGAATTTTTCACCAGTCGGATCATCATCTGGGACGGTGCGGGGGCCGAACATTGAGCACACTTGAAATTGGCATCGCGTCCTTTCCGGCGCTGATGATCCTGATATTTTTGCGGGTTCCGATTGGGCTCGCCATGTTTTTGGTCGGCCTTATCGGTCTAAGCATCGTCACGGGCAGCACAAATGTCGCCTTTGCCCGACTAAAGAACGAAACGTTCACGACCTTTTCCAGCTATTCGCTAACAATTGTACCGATGTTCTTGCTGATGGGCCATTTCGCCACTTTGGGCGGCATGTCCACGGCGCTGTTCAAAGCCGCCGAAGGGTTTCTGGGCCACCGCAAAGGTGGCGTTGCCATGGCCGCCATCGGTGCCTGCGCCGGATTTGGCGCGATCTGTGGCAGTTCGCTGGCGACAGCGGCCACAATGGGCCGGGTCGCACTGCCGGAATTAAAACGCTATGGTTATGCGGGCGGGTTTTCCAGCGCGACATTGGCCGCTGGCGGCACGCTGGGCATTCTGATCCCGCCCTCTGTGGTGCTGGTGATCTATGCCATCCTGACCGAACAAAACATCGCCAAACTGTTCCTGGCCGCGTTCATTCCCGGAATTCTGGCGGCCCTCGGCTATGTTCTCGCCATTTCGATCTATGTGCGTTTGTACCCGGATTCAGCCGGAACACGGCCACGGGTGCCGATGGCTGAACGATTTGCCTTGTTACTCAAGGTGTGGCCGGTGTTGATGGTCTTTGGCTTGGTCGTCGGTGGTATTTATCGCGGCTGGTTCACCCCAACCGAGGGCGCCGCTGTTGGCGCGGCGGGCACGGCTGTGATTGCTTTGCTCAATGGCGGGCTAAGATGGCCGACCCTGATCGAGAGCTTTATGGTCACGGCCCGCTCAACCGCGATGATCTTTTTCATCGTGCTGGGCGCCGGGTTCTACAACGGCTTTCTGGCGCTGACCCAAGTGCCGCAAGAACTGTCAAATTTCGTTGTCAGCCAAGGGTTTAGCCCCTGGGTGGTGCTGTCCTTGATATTGGTGTTCTATCTGGTGTTCGGGTGTCTGATGGACAGTCTGAGCATGATCCTTCTGACCATCCCTATCTTTTTTCCGGTGATCAGCGTGCTTGATTTTGGCCTTAGCCCGGAACATGTCGCCATCTGGTTTGGTATCCTCGTGCTGATCGTGGTCGAGGTCGGATTGATAACGCCACCTGTGGGCATGAACCTGTTCATCATCAACGCGATGGACCGTGAAACACCGATGATCGAGACCTACAAAGCGGTGATGTTCTTTGTTGCCTCTGATCTGGTCCGGGTGGTCCTATTGGTCATGTTCCCGGCGATCACCCTGTTTCTGTTGCCCTAAGACCAAGGAGCCAGCCATGTCCAATGCCGCCACCTATTTCGTTGATCGTCACCTTGCCGAAGGCCGCGCAGATACCGTTGCCTTTCGCGAGGCAGCTGGCGACAAACGCAGGCTGACCTATGGCGATCTGGCCACCGAAACCGGCCGTGTCGCCAGTGCGCTAACCCGCGCCGGGATCAAACGCGAAGACCGTGCGTTGATGTTGGTTTTGGACCAGATCGAATTCCCGCAGATATTTTGGGGATGTATCAAGGCCGGCGTTATCCCGGTGCCGCTCAACACTTTGCTGGCGACACCGGTCTATGACACGATCCTAAACGATGCCCGCCCATCCTGCCTGTTTGTCTCGTCCGAATTGTGGCCAGCGGTGCAATCCGCCGCTTTGGCCTGCGAACACCTGACCCGGATCGTGGTGATCGGTGGCGTGCCCCCCGAGGGCACTGTATCATTCACTGATTTCATCGCGGGCTGTGCGCCTGTCGAAACAGTTGCTGCTTCTCCCGATGACACGGCGTTCTGGCTCTATTCCTCGGGATCAACCGGGCAACCCAAGGGCGTGCGCCATGTGCATAGCGCATTGAAAGCCACGTCTGACACCTATGGCGCGCAGGTTTTGCAGATCGCTGAATCCGACGTGATCTATTCGGTCGCCAAACTGTTCTTTGCTTACGGGATGGGCAACGGCATGACCTTTCCCATGTCTGTTGGCGCCACCGCGATCCTGTTCAATGGTCGCCCAACGCCCGACGGTGTGACCGACATTATCGCCGCCGAAAAACCGACGGTGTTCTGCGGCGTGCCAACCCTATACGCCGCAATGGTTGCGCATCTTGAGGCCAACGGGAAACCCGACACGAATTTGCGCATCTGCATTTCCGCAGGCGAGGCGTTGCCCGAAGACATCGGCAATCGCTGGTACGCGCTGTGGAATGTCAACATTCTGGATGGTGTCGGATCAACCGAAATGCTTCATATCTTTCTGTCCAACGCTCCGGGCGACGTGGTTTATGGCACGTCTGGCCGCGCGGTGCCGGGGTATGACGTGCGTTTGCTGGACGATATTGGCGAGGATGTGCCCGCAGGTGGCATCGGTGAATTGCTGGTGCGCGGCGCCTCGGCGGCTGATGGTTACTGGAATCAACGCAACAAATCCCGCACCACATTCGAAGGCGAATGGACCCGGACAGGCGACAAATACGAGCTGACCAAAGACGGGCGATACATCTACTGTGGCCGCACGGATGATATGTTCAAAGTGTCCGGCATCTGGCTGTCTCCGTTTGAGGTAGAGCAGGCGTTGGTGTCGCATCCATCCGTTCTTGAGGCGGCGGTTGTGGCGATACGCGATCCCGACGGGCTCGAAAAACCCAAGGCGTTTGTGGTACTGCACCAGACGGACGGAACCGATGCTTTGGCCGCAGAACTTAAGGCTTATGTCAAAGACAAGATCGGCAAATGGAAATACCCGCGCTGGATTGAATTTACCGACGATCTGCCCAAAACCGCCACTGGCAAAATCCAAAGATTTAAGCTGAGAGAGGATACATGATGGCCCATCTGAACTGGTCAAATACCCCGAAATCCCCCCTGATTGTGGACGGCGCCACGCTTGAATATGCCTGCTATGGCCCAGCGCCCGATCAGGCCCCGACCATTGTGATGTTGCACGAAGGCTTGGGCTGTCTTGCCCTGTGGCGGGATTTTCCCGAACGGGTCGCTGCGGCCACCGGCATGGGCGTGTTTGTCTATTCACGGCAAGGCTATGGCCAGTCTGATCCGGTGGAATTGCCCCGTTCGATAGATTTCATGACGCATGAGGCCACAAACGTGTTGCCGCAGATCCTGAACCAAATGGGGTTTCAGCGCGGTATTCTGTTTGGCCACAGCGATGGCGCCACAATCAGCGCGATCTATGCGGGCAGCCTGCAGGATCACCGGGTGCGCGGCCTGATCCTGATGGCACCGCATTTCTTTACCGAACCCGGCGGGTTGGCCGAAATCGCCAAATCCACGGACGCATTTGAAACCGGTGGCCTGCGTGAGAAAATGCAGAAATACCATCGCGATGCCGATGGGGCGTTCTATGGCTGGAATCGCGTTTGGCTGGATCCACAGTTTAAGGCGTGGAATGTCGCCGAGGCGATTGATTTTCTGCGCATCCCGACGCTGGCTATTCAGGGCCGTGACGATCAGTATGGCACGCTGGCGCAGATACAAGAAATTGACGATCGAAGCTATTCGCCGGTGGATATCGAAATCTTGGACGATTGCCAGCATGCCCCGCACCTTGAGCAGCCAGAAAAGACGCTGGCCGCGATCACCGATTTCACCATATGCCTGAACCGGATCGAAGCCGAGCAGGTCAAAGTGGCCTAATAGGCGATGATCCCGACGCCGCCATATGCCTATATTCCGGGCCAGACCCCACGCCATGATGAGGCGCTGTTTGCTGATTTGGCCGCGTCTGTGGACTGCGATGATCTGACCCGGTCGCTGGCTTGGCGGGCCGGTTTGCAATATCTTGAGCAAGGGTTTTTCTGGGAGGCCCATGAGGCGTTTGAGCCGGTTTGGATGGTGATGCCTCCAAACTCGGCTAAGCGGCATATGGTGCAGGCGCTGATCCAGTTCGCCAACGCGTCATTAAAGAATGCGATGCAAAAGCCCAAAGCGGCCCTGCGTCTGTGCGACATTGCTGATGAACATCTGAGTTTCTGTAAGGGCGTCGTGATGGGGCTCAACGTGGGTATGTGGACTCAAAAAGTGCGGCGGTTACGAGTCTCTGTCAGAGCGTAACTTGCATTATAATGCATTAACTCTGCGAATACTTGAAAATTAAACAAATTTGGTTGCATTATTATGCATATTTCTATTTACCAACCTCAAAAAGCGCCCTAAAGTATAACGAAAATACATCCTTTCCGGAGTGTGATCATGACCAAAGTCATCGACTTTCAAACAAACCCGTCCAAGTATCGTCATTGGCGTATTGAATACGATGGCGACCTGGCCAACCTGTTCATGGATGTCGACGAAACAGCCGGCCTGTTTGAGGGCTATGAGCTGAAACTGAACTCATATGATCTGGGTGTTGATATCGAACTATCCGATATCGTGCAGCGGATGCGGTTTGAACATCCCGAGGTAAAGGTCGTTATCCTGCAAACCGGCAATGACAAAGTGTTCTGCGCCGGTGCAAACATTCGCATGCTGGGGGGCGCGTCGCATGCGCATAAAGTGAATTTTTGCAAATTCACCAACGAGACCCGCAATACATATGAGGCCGCCGAGGCGGATTCCGGTCAGAAATACATCTGCGCCGTGCGCGGGGCCTGTGCCGGTGGCGGCTATGAACTGGCGCTGGCCTGCAATTATATCATGCTGACAAATGACGCGAATTCATCGGTGTCCTTGCCCGAAGTGCCGCTGTTGGCGGTGTTGCCCGGCACCGGCGGTTTGACCCGCGTGACTGATAAACGCAAAGTGCGCCGGGACCGCGCAGATATATTCTGCTCTATCGAAGAAGGCGTAAAAGGGCAGCGCGCCAAAGACTGGCGGTTGGTGGACGAAGTTGTCGCCAACTCAAAATTCGATGAAACCGTGCAGGAACGCGCCCGTGAGTTTGCGGCGGCTTCAGCAAAAATATCTGGGGCAACCGGGATCGAGTTGACCCCGTTGAACCGCACGTTCGGCGAGGATGGATCGGTGTCCTACACAGCAGTCGAGGTCGAGATTGATCGCGCCAGTAGCCGTGCAACGATCACCATTTCCGGCCCCGACAGTGCCGCGCCAGCAGACATGCAGGCGATGCAAGCACTGGGTGCCGACGCCTATATGCTGCGCGTGGCGCGTGAACTGGACGATGCGATCATGCATTTGCGCCTGAACGAAACCAAACTGGCCCTGATGGTGTTTCGCACCCAAGGCGACGCCGAACTGTTGGGCGCGCATGAGGCGCTGTTGTTGGACAATCAGGACCATTGGCTGGCCAATGAGGTGCTGAAATTATGGAAACGGGTGCTAAAGCGGGTTGATATGACATCGCGCACGCTGATTGCGTTGGTTGAGCATGGGTCCTGTTTCAGCGGCGTTCTGGCAGAACTGCTATGGTCGGCGGATCGCAGCTATATGATGGAAGACGAATTTGATGGCGACAACCGGCCGATGGCGGCAATCACTTTGTCGGCCAGCAATTTCGGCCTGATGCCGATGGGCAATGCCCTGACCCGCCTTCAAACCCGGTTCCTTGGTGAGCCGGAAATGGCGGGCAAAGCACAGGACAGCATTGGCACTGCACTTGAGGCCGAAGCGGCCGACGAGTTCGGGTTGGTCACGATGATCATGGATGACATCGATTGGGATGATGAAATTCGGGTGTTCTTTGAAGAACGTGCCAGTTTCTCGCCCGATGCGTTGACCGGGATGGAGGCCAATCTGCGCTTTGCTGGCCCCGAGACCATGGAAACCCGGATATTTGGCCGGTTAACGGCATGGCAAAACTGGATTTTCCAACGCCCCAACGCAGTGGGCGAAAAGGGTGCCCTGCAACGCTATGGCAGCGGCGTGCGCGGCGAATACAACATGGAACGCGTATAACAACACAACAGCGTGGGTTTTCACCCACCCTACACCAACAATTCAGGGCGTAGGGTGGGTGAAAACCCACGCACTGGACCAACAAAGACCAGATCAGGAGTAAAGAAATGGCCGATCTACTAAACGTCAGTTACGATACACAAATCCCCAACAATGTGGGCCTGTCATCGGACAAAAAGGTTCTCAAAGCGCTGGAGCGTTGGCATCCAGGTTATATCAATTGGTGGAACGACCTGATCCCAAAGAACTTTCAGGACAGCCTGATCTATTTGCGCACGGCCGTATCCGTTGACCCCAAAGGCTGGACCAAATTCGATTACGTCAAGATGCCCGAATACCGTTGGGGCGTTCTTTTGGCCCCTCAGGTTGAGGACCGCCGTATTCCCTGTGGTGAGAATGCAGGCGAGCTGGCCTGGCAAGAAGTACCCGGCGAATACCGGTCCCTCATGCGCCGTCTGATCGTTATTCAGGGCGACACCGAACCGGGATCGGTGGAGCAGCAACGTTTCCTAGGGCTGACGTCTCCGTCGCTGTACGACATGCGCAACCTGTTTCAGGTGAACGTCGAAGAGGGCCGCCACCTTTGGGCGATGGTCTATCTGCTGTTCAAATACTTTGGCCGTGATGGTCGCGAAGAGGCCAATGACCTGCTACGCCGCTCGTCCGGCTCTGAGGAAGCGCCGCGAATGTTGGGTGCATTCAACGAAGACACGCCGGATTGGTTGAGCTTTTTCATGTTCACCTACTTCACCGATCGCGATGGCAAAATGCAGCTTGAAGCCTTGGCGCAATCCGGCTTTGATCCTTTGTCACGCACCTGCCGGTTTATGTTGACCGAAGAGGCGCACCACATGTTCGTCGGTGAAACCGGCGTTGGGCGGACCATTCAGGCGACTGTTGATGCGATGAACAAGGCCGGGATCACCGACCCCTATGACATCAACAAAATCCGCGATCTTGGGGTGATCGACCTGCCGACGCTCCAGAAAAAGATGAACCTGCACTACACTCTGTCGCTTGATCTGTTTGGCAATGAGGTGTCGACCAACGCCGCCAACGCGTTCAATTCCGGCATCAAGGGTCGGTATATGGAGATACGAATCAAGGATGATCACAAGCTGAACAATGACAAATACACTGTGCGTTCCGTTAAGGATGGTGTGATTGTTGCCGAAGATGTCCCTGCCCTGACCGCGATAAACGCGCGTCTGCGCGACGATTATGTACGTGATGCTGCTGGCGGTGTTGGCCGTTGGAACAAGCTGATTGAAAAATCCGGCGTCGATTTCCAGCTGAAAATCCCACACGAAGGTTTTCACCGTCAGATTGGTGTGTTTTCTGCGGTTGCAGTTGACCCGGATGGCAACATCCTGTCGGCAGCGGACTGGCAGGCGCAAAGCAAGAACTGGTTGCCGACCAAAGCCGATGGTGATTTCATCCAGTCGCTGATGAAGCCGTGTTTTGAGGCCGGCAAATACGCCAGCTGGATCGCACCGCCCAAGGTCGGCATCGACAACAAGCCAGGTGATTTTGAATACGTCAAATTGCACATGGCCTGATATAGTTGTGTTCGGGGGCTTAGGCCTGCGAACACGTTTGAAAGCGACGCAGAGACAGGACCGGACACATGGAAATCGAACGAACAATTGCCGCATCAGACAATCTAGCCACCATGCTGTCGTTCAAGCGCGCCTGTCTGGATTGCAAAGATTGCACCGGCATGTGCTGGCAATTTTTTGAAATGCGCTGGGTGCCGGACGCCGTACTAAAATGCGGTGGCCGCACCGAATGAATACACCTATGAAACAGCATCTGATTGATCCGGAAATTTGCATTCGCTGTTACACCTGCGAGATGGCCTGTCCTCTTGAGGCGATTGAACATGACGACAACAACGTCGTTGTTGATGCTGAAAAATGCAATTTCTGCATGGATTGCATTCCGGTTTGCCCGACCGGGTCTATCGACGAATGGCGCGTAGTGAAAACCCCCTATTCGGTTCAAGAGCAGTTCGAATGGGAGGACCTGCCCGCGCAGGCCGAGATTGAAACCGACAGTTCAACAGATACCGGGATCGAGGCGCTGGATGATGATATGGCGGCGTTATTGGCCGAGGCGCATAAAGGCGCTGGCGGCAAATCAACCGCTCCTGCGTCGGCGTCCAAGCCAACAATCAACATGTATAATCTGGGCAAACCAGCAACGGCAACGGTGCAGGGTAATTACCGGCTGACGGCTGCGGACAGCGACAGCGATGTGCGCCATATCATTCTGGATCTGGGCGGTTTACCGTTTCCTGTGCTCGAAGGCCAAAGCGTCGGGATCATACCGCCGGGCGTTGACGATGCGGGCAAACCATTTTTGCCCCGGTTGTATTCCGTGTCCAGCCCGCGCAATGGCGAACGGCCGAATTTCAACAACTTGTCCCTTACCATAAAGCGGGAACAGCACGGGATTTGTTCAAATTTCGTTTGTGACCTGAAACAGGGGGATACGGTTCGGTTAACCGGACCGTTTGGTGCGACGTTTTTGTTGCCAACCGATGCCAGCAGCCATTTGCTGATGATCTGCACCGGAACCGGCTCGGCTCCGTTCCGTGGGTTTACCATGCGACGGCAACGGGAAACGCCGTCTGTACAGGACTCGATGACGCTGATATTTGGCGCCCGCCGCCCCGAGGAACTGCCGTATTTCGGCCCGCTCAATAAAGTGCCCGAAAGCTTTTTGAAAAAGGTATTTGCGTTTAGTCGGCAGCACGGTGAAACTAAACAATATGTGCAGGATAAGCTGCGATTAGAGGCGGATCAGATCGCAGAATTGCTGCAGGATCCCAAAGGCCACATTTATATCTGTGGTCTAAAGGTGATGGAGCAAGGTGTCGAAGAGGCGCTCTCGGATATTGCGCGCAGTGTTGGTCTGATCTGGACCGAAGTGCGCGATGCGATGCGGCAGGATGGCCGGTACCATGTGGAAACCTATTGAATGACTGATACGCCGTTTGTGCACGAAATCCGCGTAACATGGGGCGATTGTGACCCCGCCAAGATCGCCTATACCGCGCGAATCCCTTGGTTTGCACTGGATGCGATCAATGCTTGGTGGGAACATCACGCCGACGGCAATGGCTGGTATCAGATGGAGCTGGACCGCAATTTTGGTACACCGTTTGTGCATATGAGCCTTGATTTCCGCTCGCCAATCACGCCGCGTCATCGGCTGATGTGCGACGTTTGGCCAACCAAATTGGGAACTACCTCTATCGAATTTCGCGTTGATGGACGTCAGGACGGTGTGCTGTGCTTTGAGGGCAGCTTTGTCAGTGTTTTCATGACGGCGGACACATTCAAACGACAATCGCCACCTGACGATATTCGCGCCCTTGTTGAGCCATTATTGAGGGCGCCAAAGGCAAAATAGTGCAATTTTTGCTATTTAGCCGGGAATTTGTTTGAATATTTCCGCGTGCAGGCCTAAAATTTATGCAGTATTTCACATAACATTGCGCGGCACATGACTGAAATTACCAACTTTCGCGGCGAGATAGAGACCACCCCCCCTGAGTCTGATACAGACGCAATGGTGGCGGCGTTGATCATGCGCGTGGGTGAACGAGTGCGCAAAGCCCGCGAGCGTAAAGGTATTCCACGCCGGGTGCTGTCCGAAGTGTCGGGGGTTTCACCGCGCTATCTTGCCCAGCTTGAGGCGGGCGAAGGCAATATTTCTATCGGATTGCTGCAACGGGTGGCCAGCGCGCTGGATCATCGTATCGAATGGTTGATGGGCGAAGATGACCCGTGGATGTCAGATGCCGTACGGGTGACAGACCTGTTTCGCAGTGCCACGACAGATGTTCAACGCGCGGTGATACGCACGTTAAGCCCCGGACCGATTGCAACAATACGGGCGCATCGGGTGTGTTTGGTGGGCTTGCGTGGTGCCGGAAAATCGACACTTGGGACACTGGCAAGCGAGATGTTGGGCATTCCATTTGTTGAATTGAACCGAGAGATCGAAGAGCAAAGCGGCATGCCAGTGGACGAGGTCATCGCGCTTTATGGGCAAGAGGGCTATCGCAATCTTGAGGCGCAGGCATTGGGGCGGGTGATTGCAACGCATGAGTCGATGATATTGGCGGTGGCTGGGGGTATCGTCGCCGAGCCTGAAACTTATGGCACGTTGTTGGGACATTTTCATACGATCTGGCTCAAGACATCACCAGGTGAGCATATGATGCGGGTGCGCGCACAAGGCGATGAACGGCCGATGGCGGGAAATCCCGAGGCAATGGAGCAACTAAAATCAATCCTGACCAGTCGTGAGGCGTTGTATCAACAGGCAGAGGCCCAGTTGGACACGTCCGGTTTGACGGTGGATCAGTCCATTACCCGCCTGCTGACGTTGATTGCTGAACATAGGTTTCTGGACTGAAACGAGCCTGCGGTTTGTCGTTATATGTCTCTATTTTATCCGCCCCGGAAAAATTCGCGGATTTGCCTCCAGCGGGGATATTTTCGGAAAATAGAAAGATGTGGGGTTTAGACAGGCAGGCGCAGCCAGTTGTTTGCAAATTCCACCCTGTCGAGGCCGCAAAATCGGGTGATCCGGGACAGTTCAAATTCGAGCCGCGATGTTCGGGCTGGGGACCAACGGATTTTGGCTTCGGGCCACAGGGCGGTTACTTTTAGGGTTCCGATGTCCCGATGTGCCTTTATGTCGATGCGCCCGATCAGGCGGTCGCCTTCCATTAACGGAAAAACGTAATAGCCGTATTTACGTTTGGATGCAGGTACAAACACCTCAATGCGGTAGTGGAATCCAAACAGGCGTTCGGCACGGGCGCGATCCCGCAGAGCGGGGTCAAACGGGCTTAGGACGCGGATACGGCCGGGGGGTGGGGTGATTTCATGGGCTTGTCCAACCACGTCGGGTCGGGCAAATCCGGCGCGTATTGATCCATCGTCGCAACTGATTTCGACCGGGATGATGTTGCCCGTGGCCAAGTTTTGGGCGCACCAATTTTTGGCCTCAGCAGAGGTCACTGTGGCCCAGAATGCCGCCAATTCGCCAGAGGATGCAAACCCCAACCGGTCAAGCGCAGCGTTGCAACACCAGTTTACGGTTTCCTCTTCTGTGGGACCAGAGTTGGCCAGTAACCCCTTTTCGATAACCCGTTCGGTCAGGTCATAGCGTTTCTGAAACCCCTCGCGTCCGGTGACGGTTAACGCGCCACTGCGCCACAGAAATTCAAGCGCAATTTTAGAGGGATGCCAGTCCCACCAACCGCCGCTGCTCTTTTTCTCACCCTTGCCCAAATCAGACGAACAAACCGATCCATGGTCGCGGATATGTTGCAAAACGGTGGCAAACTGTTCCTCATATCCATCACGGCGCCAGTTCTTCCACCGAGATTTGAGCGTTACAGCGTCACGTTTAAACCGCAATTGCCAATGCGGATAAAACACCATCGGGATGACTGCGGCGTCATGGGTCCAATGTTCAAACAGACCGCAATCCTGTTCGTACAGTTGCTTCAGATGCTTGGGCCGATAGCTGGGACGGCGTGAAAACAGGATCATGTCATGGGCACGGGCGACGGTGTTGATACTGTCCAGTTGGACAAAGCCCAAACGGTGAATCAACGCGCCAAGGTCGGCGCCTTTGGACGGCCCAGTCGGCAGTTCTGCCAAAGCGTGCCGATCCAGAAACAAACGCCGCGCTGTTTGGTTGTCAAGCCGGGCAATCACCATCCGGTTAGCGTCGTTTCAGGGTATCGCCAAACGCGATTTTTGGGGTCAGGGTAATTTGGGTGTTTTGCAACTCAGGTGGTTCGCTCAGGCTGTCGGCGATGATCTCGGCGGCTTTGCGACCAATTTCCAACCTGCAGGCATCCATAGTGGCCAGCTGGCGCGGTAACCCATCCAGTAATTCCACACCGTTAAACCCGGCCAATCCGATCTGCCCCGGCACATCAATGCCTTGTTCAAGCAGGTACAACAATCCACCCGCTCCAATCATGTCATTGGAATAATAGAGAAAATCAAGGTCAGGTGACCGCGCCAAAATATCCCGCGTCATCTCGCGTCCCTTAAGCAGAGCCGAGCCGCCGGAATAAAATTCACGGTCTTCGATCTCGACTCCGTTCCGGGCGAGAACCTCGGTCAGACCCTCAAACCGTTTGCGGGCGCGGTGATCCAGCGGCATTTTCGTGCCCATAAAACCGATACGGCGATACCCAGCCTTAAGGATTGCCGTCGCCATTTCCCGTCCGGCCCGCCGGTGCGAAATACCAACCATGGCGTCAATCGGAGTACCGTCGGTATCCATAATCTCAACCACAGGAATGCCAGCAGCTTTTAGCATGGCACGGGCCGCATCCGAATGTTCCAACCCGGCAATGATCACGCCCGAAGGCCGCCAGGACAGCATCTCGTACAGCACCCGTTCTTCTTTTTCGGGCATATAGTCGGTGACACCAACCACGGGCTGCAATTCCGTATTTTCCAGTATCTGGTTGATGCCGGTCAGCACCTCGGGGAACACCATGTTGGATAGCGATGGGATGATAACAGCAACCAGATTGACCCGACTTGAGGCCAGCGCCCCAGCGATCTTATTGGGCACGTATCCCAGTTCTTTGGTGGCGGCCAAAACGCGGGCGCGGGTGGCTGTGGATACATCACCACGATTGCGCAGCACGCGGCTGACGGTCATTTCAGAAACCCCGGATGCCTCAGAGACATCGCGCAGGGTGAGCGGGCGTTTTTGATCAGAGGCCAAGACAAACCTTTCAGTGCACAATACAGTCAGCTTAGCGCAACAAGGTTAATGTATTCAACCGTGCGCAAGGGCGATGACAAGCCAAATGTTACGGGTTAGGTACTGGGTTGTGGCCCCGTGGCTCAACTGGATAGAGCAGCCCCCTCCTAAGGGGCAGGTTATTGGTTCGAATCCAATCGGGGTCACCAAAACTGCCAGTAAATACAGGGCATTGCGCCATATTTGTTTACCCGCTCTGCAAGATCATGCAGGATTTTACAGCTTCTGTACGGGAACATGTAAAGAACACCGGTACAAAACCCGTACAGCTGATTCAGATCTGCGTAGATCTCTGGAGAACTCAAGAAAAGAAAAATCCCCGTCCGGCGGCAACCGAAACGGGGATCAAATCAGATAAGAAAGCGTCCAGCCTTCAAGGCCACAGCATCTCAAGTGTCGGCATCAAAGCAATTAACAATCAATCAGCCGATCCAGTGATGGGGGTGGCGACATGAGCGCGACCACAACACATCAGGGCTTGCCAGACCCCCTGTCGACGATGCAGGCATCGCATGTCGGGCAGTGATCAAAGAGCTTGAACAATTCCTCCACCTTGCCCGCTTGCGCCAGCGCCTCTCGATACAGCCAGACGGTCGTTGCGTCCGGCACCCGGTCTCCAAGGCCCAAAAACCGCATGAAG
>JBLHMP010000047.1:0-30601 GCA_047623555.1 Granulosicoccus sp. | reverse complement strand
GGGCTATCGGGTTCCCATATGATGGCGGTTTGGTCGCCGCGCGTGGCCAGATGCCGGTCGATGCAGTTGGCCGAGACGTTCAGGGTGCCGTCGGCGTACCAGTTGATTGAGATATTGCTGGGCGCAAAGCTGGTGTCTTTGACTTGTGTATAGGGTTTAATCCAGTCGATGCGTTTACCATGTTCGCCCCAAAACGCATTTGGGTCAGCAAGTGAGGCCGCATACATTTCGTCGTATTTGGCGGCGTTGACATGGGCCGATGCTGCGGCCTCGGCTGTGGGCGGGTAGGTGTTATCTGTCATTTTGGGGCTCCTCCGGTTTGGGCGATCATACCGAGCCATAAAAATTTGGGAATAACCTACGGGAATAAAACGATTTGCTTGTTAATGTTTTTCTGCATTGGGCTGAGGTTTGTAAATTTTTTCGATGCGGTGTTGGAAAATCTATTTGAATGCAAGGTTTTGCGTGTCAACGACCTGAGAGAGACCTGTTAAGGGCAGGCAGGGCTTTGGCGGTCATCGGCCTGGCCCGATGTGTTTGTTGGTGTGACAAATTGGTCCCGGTGCGCGGAGCGTCGTTTTCTTTGAACGAAAACGGTTTGGAAACTTTGTAATTTTGCACGCGGAGAAAGGGCCTTGGCAGCACGCCATCGCCTTGTTAGCCTCTGCTTTAAGCGGACCCACATATAGGTCCGCACGAATGGGAGAGAGATTTATGAACAAGATGTTGACCGGGGCCGTTGCTGCGGCTGTGAGCCTGACTTTTGTCACCGAAGCCGCTGCACTGGAATGGAATGTATCCGTCTGGGGTAAACGCCGGGCGTTTACCGAACATGTGGAAAAGCTGGCCGAGTTGGTCGCCGCAAAAACCAACGGTGAATTTACTCTGAATATCAGCTATGGTGGCCTGTCCAAGAACAAGGAAAACCTTGACGGGATTTCCATTGGCGCCTTTGAAATGGCGCAGTTCTGTGCCGGCTATCACCGCGACAAGAACCCGTCGATCACCGTGATGGAACTGCCGTTCCTTGGTGTGACCTCGCTTGAGCAAGAACGAGAGATTGCCGAAGCCGTTTATAAGCACCCTGCAGTGGTGGCCGATCTGGCACGTTGGAACGCAACTTTGCTGATGCCTTCGCCGATGCCGCAGTACAATATCATGGGCATGGGCGACGCGCCCAAGACGCTGGCCGACTACGAAGGACTGGCCGTGCGTGCAACCGGTGGTATCGGCAAGGCGATGGCGGCTGTGGGCGCGGTTCCCACATCTGTAACGGCGACCGAAGTGCGCCAGGGACTAGACAGTGGCGTGATCAAGGCGGTGGCGTTTCCGGCGCATGCGATGACGTCATATGGGGTCACGGAAGTCAGCGATTGGTATACGATCAACCTGAACCCCGGTACGGTGAACTGCCCGGTTGTGGTCAACACCGATGCGCTGAATGATCTGTCGGATGCGCACCGCGCGGCGTTGTTGGGATCTGTGGACGAGTCCGTTGATTATTACATTGAAAACTACAACAGCAACGTGATGAATAACCTGAACGCGGTTATCGACGAAAATGGCATTGAACGGATCTCGTATACCGACAAAGAGTTGGCGGCGTTCCGTGAAAAAGTTGCCGCACCAGTGGCGGCCCAGTGGCTGGCTGACAACACGGCAAAGGGCCTGCCTGCCCAAGAGCTGCTGAGTCTGGTGCAAGGTATGATCGGTCAATAGTTAAAAAAGACAATAACGGTCGCGGGCTAACACCCGCGGCGAATAAATTTGAGGCAGGCAATGGTAGTACGCTCTTCCGTCCATGAGGACGACTCCACACTCAGCAGACTGGACCGTAGACTTTATCGGATCGAGGGCGTGCTGGCTCTGATTAGTGGGCTGGCTATCTTTGGGATGGTGCTGCTGGCTGTGGTATCGGTAACCGGGCGGAACGCGATGAACGCGCCGTTGCCCGGATATGTGGACTGGATCGAACAATTCATGCCGCTGATTGCGTTCATGGGCATTGCCTATACCCAGCGCGACGGTGGCCACATCCGTATGGATATCCTGATCGGGCAACTAAATGGCCGCGCACTTTGGCTGGCCGAGCTGATCACCACAATTTTGATGCTGATCCTGATGTTGCTGCTGGTCTGGGGATCATGGGCACATTTTCAGCGCAGTTTCGATTTTAGTTCGCTTTTGTGGAGCCGCGACAGTTCGATGGATATTTCGATTCCGCTGTGGCCCGCCAAACTGTTGGCACCGGTGGCGTTTTCAGTCCTGTGCCTGCGACTGGTGTTGCAGATATGGGGCTATGGGCGGGCAGTAGTGCTGGGGTTGGATGCTCCAGTGGCGGTGCCGCTGATCCAGGACGCCGCAGAGCAGGCAATGGCCGAAGCCGAAACTCTTGAAAGGCAGGAGCCGACAAATGGACACGATTGATATTGGCCTGATTGTTACCGGGATCATGCTGGCCATGGTAGTTCTGGGCATGCGGGTCGCCTTTGCTGCCGGATTGGCCGGGCTGCTTGGGCTGATCTGGATTTTCTGGGCCAAATTCGGCTATGCGCCGGACAAATTCTTCAAGGCGCTGACGATCGCGGCCAAGACGGCGGGGCAAGTGCCTCATTCCAAAGTGTCGTCGCAGGCGCTTAGTTTAATCCCGACATTTATCCTGATCGGATACCTGGCCTATTACGCCGGCCTGACCAAGGCGTTGTTTGAGGCCGCCAAACGCTGGATTGCCTGGGTGCCCGGTGGCTTGGCGGTGTCGACCGTTTTTGCGACTGCTGGATTTGCCGCCGTGTCGGGGGCATCCGTCGCCACGTCGGCGGTGTTTGCCCGCATAGCAATCCCAGAAATGCTGGCAATTGGCTATAATAAACAGTTCGCGGCGGGTGTGGTGGCGGCGGCGGGCACGCTGGCCTCGCTGATCCCACCTTCGGCCATTTTGGTAATCTATGCCATTATCGTGGAACAGGATGTGGGCAAGCTATTGTTGGCCGGGTTCATTCCGGGCGCATTTTCAGCGGTAATTTACGCGTCGCTGATCGTGGTCATCGCCGTGGTGTTCAAATCGGTCGGTCCGCCCGTCACCGGGTTCACCTGGCGCGAGAGATTCGCATCACTACCAGCGGCTCTGCCGATTGTGTTTGTGGTCGTGATCATCATCTGCTTTGTCTACAACCCATTTGGCGGAGACGCCTGGGGCACACCCACCGAAGGCGGCGCGCTGGGTGCGTTTGTGGTGTTCTGCATGGCAATTTACCGCGGTATGCGTTGGTCGGAACTTAAATCGGCGTTGCTGGAGACAGCCAAGCTGACGGTGATGATTTTCACCATCATCTGGGGAGTGCTGATTTACGTGCGGTTCCTTGGGTTCGCTGATTTGCCAGGGGTGTTTTCGGACTGGATCAACGCGCTGGAAATGTCTCCGATGCTGATCCTAATCTGTATTTTGCTGGGCTACGCTGTTTTGGGTATGTTCATGGATGCCATCGGCATGCTGCTGTTGACGTTGCCGGTAGTCTATCCTGCCGTCATGGCGCTGAATGGCGGCGAGTTTGTATCCGCAGCTGACAGCGCGTTTGGCATGTCCGGCACCATGTGCGCCATCTGGTTTGGTATTTTGGTGGTGAAAATGGCCGAGTTCTGTTTGATCACGCCGCCCATAGGGCTGAACTGTTTCGTGGTTGCAGGCGTGTGCGATGACATCAGCGTTCAGGATGTATTTCGCGGGGTGATGCCGTTCTTTATCGCCGATGGCGTGACCATTGCGTTGCTAGTGGCGTTCCCCAGTATTGTACTGTGGTTGCCGCGTCTGGCAGGCTAGGTCTGACCCAAAGGAGCGTGCCAAGGCACGCACGACATTATTGATTTGGCGATTGGCGCAGTTGACCCGCGCCAATTCGCCGTTGGCGCAGGACTTTGAGTGGGGGTGAAAACGTCGGGCGCAATTTTAGTAGATAGGGCGGAATATGCCGACCGCTCATCCAGAAAAGCAAAAATTCAATCACACCACCATGGTATTTCAATACAAGCACGTTGGTGAATTGATTGAACAAACCGGAAGACCTCATCTCTTCCGGGAGGGATAATATATTTCGCGGGCACGGTGTTGCAAAGTGGTTGCTGCAACCAAGGGCTTACCGCGATGAACAGCGGGAAATGCTCTTGAGAACTGAGAATGCCACTGCCTGAATTACCGAACCTGACGAAACAGAACTAGGTTTTGGCACCGCCAATGCTCAAATTCTGGCTCTCAATCATGAACAACCTGCGCAATCCAATCGTCGGGAAAACGATCTCCCAGATCATTTTTTGACCCTCCTCATACGTGGAAGACATCTTGATTGCCGTCGTTGATGGTCTGAAAGGTTTATCAACGCAGCCTTTCCCGACACCACCGTGCAGACCTGTATCGTGCATCTGGTGCGCCATTCGCTGAACTTCTGCGGCTGGCTTCTCGGTGATGCAAGCATCACCTGTCAGTTAATAGAAAGACCGCAAGTCCGTGGCCAAGAGCTTGAAGCGAATTTATCAGGCCGTTGACGACGAGGAAGCCGCCAAAGCCCTTGATGATTTCGAGGCGAAATGGGGCGATAAATCCCCTTTCAATTACACCAAGCTGGCGACGAAAATGGCAAGAGGTGATCCCGTTCTTCGCCTTCCCACCAGCGGTGCGCAAGATCATTTACACCACCAACGCGATTGAAAGCCTGAACAGCGTCATTCGCAAAACCACAAAACCCGAGGCAGTTTTCCAACTGATGACGCCGCCACTAAGCTGATCTATCTGGCAATCCGGAATTTCGAAAAGGCTGCAAGATACGTCAGAGAATGGCCTGTCAGCTAAAAGATTACAGCACGCAACCAGTTCGCTATCCTATACCCCGAACGGTTCAACAGGTGACCTGTGAAACCCGCATGGGCTAACCTCATACACAGAGTTTCGGATACTCCCCTGTTGCCGGTGAATTCAATCCGTCGCGCTTATGTAGTTCCTTCACGAAGGTGACTATGTCGCGGGACTCGATTTGGTCGCAGCGCATGTCCGTGATATCGTATTCTTTGCGGATGGTCTTTAGCACCTGCGCCTTTGTCTTGCCAATCTCCGACATAGTTTCGGCAACGTACCTGTCTATCGCATCCCCAAGTGTCACACTTTTCTGGCTACGTTTTTGGCTGCGTTTCTGGCTGCGTTTTTGGGGACGGTTGCCTGCGGCGATGTCTGCGTCTACCTCTCTCTCGCGCTTCTTGGCCCACGCTTCCGCAGTCTTGCGCTTGTCGAAGGTTTTACTCTCGGGCTTCATCTGGCCTCTGCGGGTTATCTGGGCTAGATATTTCTTGGTACCGTCTTTGAGGGTGCGTTCGCGTATAATGGCCATTTGGTATGACTCGAATATGATGAAAAGCGTAACAAAGACAACGTTTAGAAGGGCCGCAAGGCTATCTGTTGCACCCATGATGGACTGGACTGATCGGCATTGCCGGTATTTCCACCGACTGATGAGTGGTCAGGCGTTACTGTATACTGAAATGGTCACGGCCCCGGCCTTGGTGCGCGGAGGGGCGCTGCATTTGCTGGCGTTCAGTCCTCAGGAACATCCGATTGCCTTGCAGCTTGGCGGCTCAGACCCGGATGAGTTGGCCAGGGCGGCGCGGTTGGGGGAACAGGCCGGCTATGACGAGATCAACCTGAATGTCGGGTGTCCGTCTGATCGCGTGCAATCGGGTAGTTTCGGCGCGGTTCTGATGCAACAACTGGCTTTGGTGGCCGATTGCGTTGCGGCAATGCAGGACGCGGTCGACGTTGAGGTAACGGTGAAATGCCGCATTGGTGTCGATGATCAAGACCCGGAAACCGTGTTGCCTGATTTCCTGAATCAGATCGGGCAGGCGGGTTGTACCCGTGTCATCATCCACGCGCGCAAGGCGTGGCTGCAGGGCCTTAGCCCAAAGGAGAACCGCGATATCCCGCCGCTTGATTATGACCTTGTGCTGCGGATGAAAGAGCAGTTTCCCGATTTGCATATCTCGATCAATGGCGGCATCACAACGTTGGATCAGGCGCGTGGCTTTCTGGACGCCGGGCTGGACGGGGTGATGATCGGGCGTGTGGCCTATCACGATCCGGCCTCGGTTCTGTGTGCTGCTGATCCGGTGATCTTTGGCACGGGCACGGCGCGTGACCCGGCTGATATCGTGCACCAGATGTTGCCTTATATCGACGCGCATCTGTCCTCTGGGGGGCGGCTGCACCAGATCACCCGCCATATGCTTGGCCTGTTTACCGGGCGTCCCGGCGCGCGCGCTTGGCGGCGTACATTGTCCGAAAACGCGCATATGACAGACGCAGGTCCTGATCTGTTGTTACTGGCGTTGGCGCAAATCCCTAGTGAGCAAGATGTCAAAGTGGGATGAGTTCCTTGCGCAAGGCTGGACAAGCTTTGCGTATAGTGTCGAATTGGCCAAATGGGCAACCCATGCCCGACGTGCGGCACAAAAGGCCATCGCAGATCCGGCAAACGCGCATTGGCACCAATGCGAGGGCACTTGGTTTGTTGGAGTTGAGGCGCTCGCCAATGATCCGGTGGGGCAGGTGGCTGGATCAAAGTCGCTATGCGGCCCGGCGATCGCGTTTATCAAAACCTACATTGGGGCACTGCCACCGCTGCACCGCGCGCAACTCTCGGTGATCAGCCCGGGCTATCCACGTCCCAGGGCGGGCGAATCCGATGCTGCATTTGGCTATCGCCAACGACGTGACGCAGCGCATATCGACGGATTGTTGGCCACTGGCCCGGATCGCAGACGTAAAATTCGCGAGCCGCACAGTTTTATTCTGGGCGTGCCGCTGACCAACGCCAGTGCCGATGCTGCGCCTTTGGTGGTCTGGCAGGGCAGCCACCACATTATGCGTGCGGCGTTCACCAAAGCGTTGGCCGATCATGACCCCGCGACATGGCCCGATGTCGACATCACAGAGGCCTACATTACAGCCCGTCGCATGATTTTTGAAACCTGCCCGCGTGTTACGTTGCCCGCCCAACCCGGAGAGGCGACGCTATTGCACCGCCTATCGCTTCACGGCGTCGCCCCGTGGTCTGACACAGCCACCGCCGACAAAGATGGCCGCATGATCGCCTATTATCGCCCGCAAATGAAAAACGTCACCGACTGGCTCGCTCGCCCATAATCCAATTTCTTCTCGTCAAAAATACCTTCGCCGAAGGCATCTACCGCTCAGACCTGTCGCTTCAATCGCGCGGCTCGACCACCGCGCCGTTTGGTCAGCTGCGATGCCCGTGCAGACAGATCATCCATCACGGCGGCACGTTCCGCTTCGGTCATCCGCGACCAACGCGAAATCTCGTCAATGGACCGATAACAACCGGTGCAAATTCGCTCGACCGGGTGCACCACACAAATTTGAATACAGGGTGATTCAATCTCATCCCGTGACCACACCGATTTATCTGTCATCATTTGCCCTTGCGTTGCATCATAAAGCGCATCCGGTTAAGCGCCCCTTGCAGGATATACCCGGCGGCCACATGATCTATCACCTCACTGCGACGTTTGCGCGACGTATCCGCCTCTAATAACGCCCTCTCAGCCGCTACCGTACTCAGCCGCTCGTCCCAAAACCCAATCGGCACGTCGCTCAGACGTGCCAGATTGCGTGCAAACGCCCGAGTCGATTGGCAGCGCGGCCCCTCAGAACCGTTCATATTGCGCGGAAATCCCAGCACAATGCCACCAATCTGACGGTCCGCCATGATCGCCAGCAACCGCTCTGCATCTAGGGTGAATTTACGCCGCCGGATGGTTTCAAGCGGGCTGGCGACAGTGCCAAGCCGATCTGATACCGCAACGCCAATGGTCTTTTCCCCCAGATCAAGGCCGACAAGCGCCGACATAGGGGCAAGCGCGCCAACGAACTCTTCGAACACATCAAATATCATTGCAGAATGCCAACCTGACGCGCCGCCGCGGCAACCGCATCCAGACCCGCCGCATTGCCGGCAAACACCTCAAGGGCGTTGTCATAAATCGCCTGTGCCTGATCGGTCCGGTCCAAAACACCCAAGGCCACGATCAGACGCGCCCATTCGGCGGGCGAACCGCCCTCGGTTGCCAGACGATCGGACAATTGCGCCACCATGCCCTGGATCATCTCCATCCGGTCGGTTTCATTCATCTCACCGGCGGCGGCAACATCCCCGGCGGATGGCCCGCGCAAAGGTTTAGCCTCGGCAGGCAGATCAAATTCTACACCCGCCAGATACGCCATATCGTCAATTTGCGCCCGAATCGGGGCGATCCACGGTGCCTCGGCGGGACCGTCGCGCAACAACTGCTCCCATATCCGAAACGTCACATCCGGTCGCCCGGTCTGGCTCATCATCAGGCCCCAGTAATAGCGGGCGGCGCCGTGGCGTGGATCCAACTGAAAGGTCTTGTTTATGGCCTCCTCGGCCTCGGGTGACACATAGCCCCCGGCGGCCAAAATCATCATATCGGCAAGGTTGAAATGATCATCCGCCGTTGCCGCATCGCTTTTCAACCGCAAAACCTGCTGTTGTGCGTGATAGGCAGCTTGGTAATCACCAACCCGGGCTTCGTATTGCGCCAACAAAACCTGGCCCTGCAAATCCTCTGGCCGCTTGGCCACGGTCTGGCGTAATTGCTCAATCAGATCGAGGTATTCTGCCTCAAGCGTTTGCAAGGGCGGCTGCGGTGGCAGGGTCTCTTCGGCCACCTGCTGTGACGGGCGACCTTCGCGTGCTTGTTCGGCCATCTCCTTGCGGTGCGATAACGACAGATCGCCATAACCCGGCACGCCGAGCATCAGGTACAGCGCCAAACTGCCCGTTACCAACGCCGTCACCAATAGCCCGGCAACTGCCAGCGAAATAGGGCGCGATTGCCCGCCGCCAGAGACCTCGGCCTGTACCTGCGCATCCGCCGCCAATATCCGCCGCGAGATTTCGGTGCGCACCCGATCGGCTTCGCCTGCGGCAACAATGCCACGCGCCACATCGCGGTCCACTTCGCGTAGCTGATCGCGGTAAACCCGCAGATCATAGCTCGCGGCGGGTTCGCTTCCGACACGGCCCCTTAGCAACACCAAGGCCAGCATGGCGCTTACTGTCAAAACCAGCATTGTAACGACTATCCAGAATGTCATGGCGTGCCTTCCTTTTTCGCCCTCATCTACAGCCGACAGCCCCTTGGAAAAAGACCAAAACGACGCGATCGCCTCACCATGTCGCAACTGTACGTTATTGCGACGAATTAATGCATAGCCATAGCCCCCCCGCATTGCATATCTTTGTCAGATACCGCCCGAATTGGATTCGAACGCTGATGAAACGCTATTCTGTCTTTGCCGTCGCCCGCGAGGCCCTGCGCTATCACACTGGTTGGGGGCGTGCCTGGCGCGCCGCTGAACCGAAAAAGAAATACGATGTTGTCATCGTTGGGGCAGGCGGGCATGGCCTCGCCACCGCCTACTACCTTGGCAAAAATTACGGCATCACCAATGTTGCCGTCATCGAAAAGGGTTGGCTTGGTGGTGGCAACACTGGCCGTAACACCACGATCATCCGCTCTAACTATCTGCAGGATCCGTCCGCCGCGATCTATGAAAAGGCCCGCGGCCTGTACGAGGACCTATCCCAAGACCTGAACTACAACATCATGTTCAGCCCCCGGGGTGTGATGATGCTGGCCCAGACCCAGCACGAAATCCGCGGTTACCAACGCACCGCCCACGCCAATGCCCTGCAAGGTGTGACCACCGAATACATCACTCCCGAACGCGTCAAAGAACTCTGCCCGATCATCAACATCGACGGCCCACGTTATCCGGTCCTCGGCGCTTTGTGGCAGGCCCGTGGCGGCACCGCCCGGCATGATGCGGTTGCCTGGGGCTATGCGCGCGCCTGCTCAAACATGGGCATGGACATCATCCAGCAATGCGAAGTCACCGGTATCCGTTCTGAAAACGGGCAGGTCAAAGGCGTCGACACCACCA
Source organism: Granulosicoccus sp. (assembly GCA_047623555.1). GTDB lineage: Bacteria > Pseudomonadota > Alphaproteobacteria > Rhodobacterales > Rhodobacteraceae > NORP181. The sequence continues at coordinate 20,574 of JBLHMP010000047.1, read as the reverse complement.
AAGGTGCGATTGACTGTGACAAGCTGGGCATGGTCGTCGCGGGCCACTCTGGTGTGCTCGCCGATATGGCCGGCTTCCGCCTGCCGGTTGAATCGGTGTCGTTGCAGGCGCTGGTGTCCGAGCCGATCAAACCGGTGATGGACGTGGTGGTCATGGCCAACACGGTACACGGCTATATGTCGCAATCTGACAAAGGCGAAATGGTCATCGGCGGTGGTGCGGATGGCTATAACAACTACACCCAACGCGGATCATTCCACCATATTGAGGAAACTGTGCGCGCCCTGGTCGAAACCTTCCCCATGGTGTCGCGCCTGAAAATGCTGCGCCAATGGGGTGGGATTGTCGACATGACAGGGGATCGTTCGCCTATCCTGTCCAAAACGCCGCTCGGCGGAGCCTTCATCAACTGCGGTTGGGGCACAGGCGGCTTCAAATCCATCCCCGGATCAGGCTGGGGCATGGCCGAACTGATGGCAACCGGGCATTCCTCCCTGACCGAAGCGTTCTCAATGGACCGCTTCGCCGAGGGCCGGTTCATTGATGAGAGTGTGGCTGCTGGGGTGGCTCACTGATGGAATGGGCCACCTCAGGGAGACTACTTTTTGTTGGGCCTTTGGGTCAAAGCAGATGCCGCAGCCGTTTTAGCGGCTTTGCTGGACTTCGGATTGCTAAGAACCTTACCTGCGGCACTTGCCGCCTTCTTGCTTGTGACTTCGGAGTTCTTTTTGGCCATGTTGTTCACCTTATCCTAAAGTTGCTTTCGACAACTTTCTATTTAGTACTGAACGTTAACCTTTCAAGTGTGTCGGTTGATATACCTACACGCTCTGGTGGATTGGTTCGCTGATGGCATATACTCCCGCGAAAATTCCGGTTTTGGTTCTTAACAAGCCACTCTTTGCAGGAGTGATTGTATTATTTTTTGGCATGGGTTGTGGCACCTTATTTCAAAGTACTTTCGCAAACAATTTGTTTGAGCGCTTCGGAGCATTGAATGTTGCTCTTGGTGTGTTCTTGTTTGGGACCGTTGCTTCTGAATTGATGGTTCGGGGGAAAGCTTCATTGATTGTCGGAGCCGATGGCGAACCGGGAGAGCCTTTCAAACTGCAAAAAATTCGAAGGGCTCTAAATGTTCAGGCGGCTGTTGTAACTCTTGGCACCATTCAATGGGGTTTCGGTGGTTTGCTGGTCAAGTTTGTGGAGAGATATTGATGCCCTACACTGAACAAATGCCCGAAATCATGCGCCCCGATCTGAATGTCTATGCCCGCGCCATCCCCACCGAATTGTCGCTGACCAACGCCGCCAGCCTGCCGCCAAAAACGAAGCCGAAAGGATAACCCATGCTGATCCTGACCTGTCCCTATTGCGATATCACCTGTGACGAAAGTGAACTGGCCCCCGGAGGCGAGGCACATCTGACCCGCCATGGCCCCGGCTCAACTGACGACGATTTCAAATCCTACCTGTTCACCCGCAAAAACCCGCGCGGCGTGCATTTTGAACGTTGGCGTCACGCCTATGGCTGCGGAAAATGGTTCCACGCCGCCCGCGACACCACCACCCTCGAAGTCTTTGGCACATATTCGGGCCAAACCTTTGAACCACCCAAAGACATCCTGGCCAAAATAACAAAAAAACGCCCCGACTGGCAGGTCACAACATGATCCTTCTTTTGTTTAAAAATATCCGCGCCGCAGGCACCCACACCTCCCCACGCGAAAGCCGCCCAATATGAGCACCCGCATCCCAGACCACGGCCGCCTGATTGACCGCTCCGATGAGCGCATATTCACCTTCAACGGCACCACCATGCGCGGCTATGGCGGTGACACGCTGGCCTCAGCCCTGCTTGCCAACGATCAAATGCTGATGGGCCGCTCGTTCAAATACCACCGTCCACGTGGCGTCATCGCATCGGGTGCAGAAGAGCCTAACGCCCTGATGAACCTCGGCACCGGCAACCGATTTGAACCCAACCAACGCGCCACCACAACCGAGCTGTTCGATGGTCTAACCGCCGCCTCGCAAAACCACTGGCCATCGCTTGATTTCGACGTAGGCGCTATAAACGGCCCGCTGTCCCGCTTTCTGCCCGCCGGGTTCTACTACAAAATGTTCATGTACCCGCGTGCGTTCTGGAAACACGTGTACGAACCGATTATTCGCCAATCCGCAGGCCTCGGTAAGGCCCCAAAAGAGCGTGACGCCGACACCTACGAACACTTCTATACCTTTGTTGATATTTTGGTTGTCGGCGGCGGCATCGCCGGATTGCAGGCGGCCTTGGCTGCGGCAAAATCAGGGGCCAAAGTCCTGCTGGTCGAACAAACCGCGTTTTGGGGCGGTCGCGCACCAGTAGATGGCGGAACCGTCAACAATACGCCAATTCAGGCCTGTATCGACGGCATTGTCGCCGAACTGGCAACAATGGAAAACGTCACCATGCGCACCCGTCTGATGGGGGCCGGCGTTTACGATCACGGCTATGCGTTGGGCTATGAGCGTCTGACTGATCACGCCCCGGACACCGATGGCCCCCGCCACCGGTTGTGGCGCATCCGCGCCAAACAAATCATCACCGCAACCGGCGCGATTGAACGGCCGCTGTCTTTTGCAGGTAACGATGTGCCCGGTGTCATGCTCGCCTCGGCGGTGCGCGATTACGTGGTGAACTACGGCGTAACCCCCGGTCAACGTACCGTGGTTGTGACCAATAACGACGATGGCTATCGCACCGCCATCGCCCTGAAATCCGCCGGGCTGGACGTGCCGCGCATTCTGGATGCGCGCGATACCGGTGGCGGCGCGTTGATGCAAGAGGCGGCTGCCCTTGGCATTCGCGTTGATTGCGGTCGCGCCGTTGCCAAAGTGACCGGCGGCAAACGCGTGCGCGCGGTGCATATCTGTGCCCAAAACGGCGCGGGTGGCGCATTGGAAGAGGTGGCCTGTGATGCGGTCGCCATGTCCGGCGGCTGGTCGCCTGTGGTGCACCTGTGGTCCCATTGCGGCGGTAAACTGATCTGGGACCGGGATCAGGCGCATTTCCGTCCCGATCCGTCCCGCGCCCCAACTGGTGCGGATGGTCAGGCCTTTGTCAGCGTCGCCGGAACCGCCAATGGCGCGATGGATCTGGCCGATGTGGTTTCCGATGCCGATGCGGCTGGTAAGAAAGCCGCGCAAGCGGCTGGTTTTAAACCGAAACGCACAAAGGCTCCACAGGGTGATCCACAGCCCGAGGCCGCGATGGAGCCGGTCTGGCTGATGCCCAACGCGGCAACGATCGGGTTGCGCAGCAAAACCTGGCTGGATTTCCAGAACGATGTAAAAGTGTCCGACGTGCAGCTTGCCGCGCAAGAGGGTTATACAAGCGTTGAACATACCAAGCGCTATACCACCTTGGGCATGGCGACCGATCAGGGTAAACTTAGCAATATCAACGGACTGGCAACTCTTGCGAATGCACTGAACGCCGATATTCCTACCGTCGGCACCACCACATTCCGCCCGCCCTATACGCCTATTTCCATGGGCGCGATTGGCGGCGAGGCACGGGGCGCGGTGTTTCAGCCGATCCGCAAAACACCGATGCACGACTGGCACGCGACACATGGCGCTGACTGGGAACCGGTCGGCCATTGGCGGCGTCCTTATGCCTTTGTCAATCGTGGTGAAACCGTCCACAATGCGGTGATGCGCGAAGTGAACAACACCCGCCAACATGTTGGTTTGCTTGACGCTTCTACGCTTGGTAAGCTGTTGGTAACTGGGCCGGATGCGGGCAAGTTTCTGGACATGCTTTACACCAATATGATGAGCAGCCTAAAACCGGGACGTTGCCGATATGGCCTGATGTGCAGCGAAAACGGCTTTCTCACTGATGACGGCGTGGTTGCGCGCATAGATGACGATACATTCCTCTGCCATACGACGACAGGCGGCGCCGATCGCATCCATGCACATATGGAGGAATGGCTGCAAACCGAATGGTGGGATTGGGAGGTTTATGTCGCCAACCTGACCGAACAATACGCCCAAATTGGCGTTGTTGGCCCGGATGCACGCAAGGTTCTTGAGAAACTTGGCGGCATGGATGTGAGTGCGGCTGCGCTGAAATTCATGGACTGGCAAGACGGTGTCATCGGCGGCTTTAACACCCGGGTTTTCCGCATCTCGTTCTCGGGTGAATTGTCCTATGAAATTGCCGTGCCGGCGTCGCAGGGGTTGGCATTCTGGACCGCGTTGATGGAGGCCGGCAAAGAGTTTGGCATCATGCCCTACGGCACCGAAGCCTTGCACATCATGCGCGCCGAAAAGGGATTCATCATGATCGGGGATGAAACCGACGGCACGGTTATTCCGCAGGATTTGGGGATGAACTGGGCGATCTCGAAAAAGAAAACCGACTATCTGGGCAAACGGGCGCAGGAACGCAGCCATATGGCTGACCCGAACCGCTGGAAACTGGTCGGGCTGGAAACCACCGATGGCGCGGTGCTGCCGGATGGCGCCTATGTGGTGGGCGAGGGAACCAACGCCAATGGTCAGCGCACTGTGATTGGCCGGGTGACGTCGACCTATTATTCGCCGACCTTACAAAAGGGCATCGCCATGGGGCTGGTGCTTCATGGTCCGGACCGGATGGGCGAAGTTTTGAACATCCCGGGCCTTGATGACACCGTTTTCACCGCGAAAATCGTCGATCCTGTATTTTATGACAAGGCTGGGGAGAAACCAAATGTCTGAAGCTATCAGCGCCCTGAACCACGCCGAATATGACGGTCTGGCCCATGTCTACGAAATTGGATTGCAAGGCATGATTACCCTGCGTGGTGACCTGAGTACCAAGGTTCTCAAAACTGCCGCGACCAAAGCAGCAGGGGTGTCCATGCCTGCCGCCAACAGTGTTGAAACCACCGAGGACAGTGGCATTTGCTGGATGTCGCCGGACGAAGTATTGGTTATGTGCGCCTATGACACGGTTGAGGCAACGCTTGCCAACATGCAGAAAACATTGGGTGAAACCCACGCGATGGCGGTGAATGTCAGCGATGCGCGCGCAGTTTTCCGGGTCAGTGGCCCGTATGCGCCTGAGGTGATGGCCAAGTTATGCCCGGTTGATTTGTCGCCTGAGGCATTCAAACCCGGCATGTTCCGCCGCACCCGCATGGCGCAGGTACCTGCTGCGTTTTGGATGTGTGACGATCAGACGTTTCAGATCGTCTGTTTCCGGTCGGTGGCGGATTATGTGTTTGAATTGCTGAAAATAGCGGCACAACCACATTCGGAAATAGGTTGTTTCTAGATATTTTTATCTTGAAGTTGCATTGGTTTACGCCCAATCTGTGCCTAATTGTACAAGTATAGTAGATTGGGCTGGTATGCTGAAAACTCTGACGACATTGGCTTTGGTCGCGGCCGGAACTGCGATTTCTGCGGCGCCAATGCGTTACGATTGTAAACTTCAGACGCATTCGCGCCAGAACTGGGCCCCAAAAGAGGCAATTTACTGGATTGATCCGACAAATCAAACCATTCGGGCAATTGATCCCTTTATTCAGCACGTTTTTAAAGAACCTATAAGTACCAAGGTGGAAATGTCTGGCCCGCCAATTTACAAATTTAGCTATCAGCTGGAATTACCGTCACGACAGTCCGGGAATATCCGAGTTACCTATGGCGTGCGGTTTGATGCGCAGAAAAACCGGCTGACGGTTGAGGCATTTTTAGGGAATAACTCGAGAGAGCGCAGCACTGGGCGGTGCGCTCTGCGGAAATAGACGCGTATTGAGGACCAATAATGGCGATCAATCGCTATATGGCTACGGCTCGGCAATAGGCTAGGTATTCCAGACTTTAATGAATGAACGGGAGGCTACCATAATGACATTTCAGTTCAAAACACTTATCCAAATATTACTGTTGAGATTTATTTCAATGATTACCGTTGGCTGCGCCGGCAGTGGGTCAACACAACCGGATGGCCAGTAACAGTTTCAAAAATTCGTGCTGGAAAAAATGCCGGGTTACCGGTTGACCTCTGCGCTTAATAGCGGTCCGGTGATCAAATCACCCGCCTACGCGATAGAAGCGTACAACGGGCTTATTGGTGCTAATCCGCCAGCCGCTCTGATTTGGGCTGACTTTTTGTCCCGATTTTAGGACACCGGACTTAAATCCACGCCTATATATTTTCAATCGAGGCCCCTTCGCGATATTGGCGTGTCGATTTCCCTGGATGCACGCCGGGAAAATGTGGGGCGAGGCTACCGTCGACACAGTTCGTGAACGTTAGCAAAGACGTTCATAACGGATACTATTCGCAATCCGTGATAACCGCGCGTAAAAGAAAAAATGTTGAAATTTTGCGCAGGACGTTGTCCGGTGTGACCTATGTTGCGGCCCTGCGTATTGACTATGACTCTCGCGGCCATGTGATGAAATATTCCGTAACGACGTATCGGGACCCAATCACAGCTAAAGAAAAGGAATGGGTGCGCAGGATCCCGTCATTGACGGTTAGACTGCGTCTTATTCAGGTACACCGTTATGTTAACAACGTCGTTTTGGCGCGAGATACTGAATTGAACGGTCCACATGGCCATGGATCAACACCAGATATGGAATTAGAAGGATTTTAAGATGAATGGGTTTTTGGGTGGCGTTGCGGATGCTGTGGGTGGATTTTTTGGCGGTGTTGCGGATGCTGTGGGTGGATTTTTTGGCGGTGTTGCGGATGCAGTTGGCGGGTTTTGAGTTGCAAGCCATGCACCGGGAACAAAGTATAACGCTGGTCCGAGTTGATTTTCGGGCTGTTGAGTTGAGTTGTCTGACGTCAGTTTTGCCATTTGACTGAGGCCCCGTCCTGCCAAAGACACGCCTAAAATGCGCCTTTGGCAAGCTAGGTCTTGACCTATGCCAGTCCGCCCCGCAAAAAGCCCATAGACATCAACATGAATTGCAGGAGGCCAACATGGCTTTTGAACTACCTGATCTTCCTTATGCACATGACGCGCTGGCTGCCAAAGGCATGTCGGCAGAAACGATGGAATTCCACCACGACCTGCATCACAACGCCTATGTCACCAATGGCAATGCGGCGATTGCGGGCACCGAATGGGACGGCAAGTCGCTTGAAGACATCATTACCGGCACATATGATGCGGGTTCTGTGGCGCAAAACGGCATTTTCAACAACATTTCGCAGCTGTGGAACCACAACCAGTTCTGGCAGATGATGGGCCCGGACGATGCCGGCATGCCCGGCAATCTTGAGTCTGCTTTGAAAGAGTCGTTCGGCTCGGTTGATGATTTCAAAAAGCAGTTTTCAGCGGCGGGCGCGGGTCAGTTTGGCGCGGGCTGGTGCTGGTTGGTGCAGAACGCTGACGGATCGCTGGCAGTGACCAAGACCGAAAACGGCGTGAACCCGCTTTGTTTTGGTCAAACGGCGCTGCTGGGTTGTGATGTGTGGGAGCATTCCTATTACATTGATTTCCGCAACAAACGCCCTGTGTACCTGTCGAACTTTCTCGACAATCTGGTGAACTGGGAAAATGTTGCCTCGCGCTTGAGCTAGGACATTTTGGACTGATTTGGGAACGCCCGGCCATTGTGTCGGGCGTTTTTGTTTGTTGTGTGTGGGGCGATTTTTTAGGCCTCCGGCGGGGATATTTAGAAACAAAAGAACTTTGGGCCTTGCAGAGATGCGGGCTTTGCAGCACCGCTTGGCGTAGAGGGCCCCATGACCGACGCACAAAAAGGCATATTGGCAATTGTAGGCGCTTCGGCCATTTGGGGGCTGTCGCCGATCTATTATAAGCAATTGCCCGATGTCCCTGCACATGAGATTTTGGCGCATCGGGCGCTGTGGTCGTTTGTGTTTTTTGGCGGCATTCTGTTGTTGCAGGGGCGTTCCGGCGAAATTTTTGGTGCATTTTCTGGTTGGCGTCGCGCCGGTATGCTGGTGGCGGCATCGTTGATGATATCGATCAATTGGTTCCTGTTCATTGTGGCGATTCAGATCGGGCGGACCACGGAAACCAGTCTGGGCTATTACATCTATCCACTGGCGGCTGTGGTGATTGGGTGGTTCTGGTTTGGCGAACGTTTGGGCCGGGTTCAGTGGGTTGCTATCGTGTTGGCGAGTTTTGCGGTGATTGTTCTGACCATTGGATTGGGCGTCGCGCCGTGGATTTCGCTGATCCTGGCGATCAGCTTTGCGCTTTACGGGGTTATCAAGAAACAACTGCCGCTTGGGCCGGTTGTCTCGGTCACCTGCGAAATCCTGATTTTCCTACCAATTGCGCTGACGATTTTATTGATGATCCATCGCAACGGGGAGGGGCATTTTGGCGTCACCACGTGGGACAGCGTGCTGCTTGTCGCGTCAGGGCCGATCACGGCGATGCCGCTCATTCTGTTCACCTTCGGAGCGCGGCGTATTGCGATGTCGACCGTTGGATTGTTGCTCTACATCAATCCAACGCTGCAGTTCTTTTGCGCTGTGATAATATTTTCCGAGCCGTTCAGCCGCTGGCACGCCATATCGTTCTCGATGATCTGGGGGGCGTTGCTGATCTATTCCATTGCCGCGCGCAAAGCATCTATTGCGGGCTCGGGGGGGGCGACCACGGTCAGGAAACCGGCCAGTTCAGCATCGACAAAGCCCTGAGCGATCACGTGATTTATCAGCGCTAGTAACTGCGTCCAATATCCGGCGGTCTTGAGTACCAGAACCGATTTGTTATGCAGGCCCAATTGCCGCCAAGTCAGCGCTTTGAACCGCTCGTCTAGCGATCCGGTGGCACCGGGGAGCACCACCACCACCACATCGGCGTTCATGAACATGATTTTTTTACGCTCGTGCATGGTTTCGGTGACGGCAAGCTGGGTTAGGTCGGTTTTGCCGACTTCTTGCGCCATCAGATGCGTTGGAATGACCCCAAAGGTACAGATGGCCGCCCAATCCAGATGTCAGAAGTGACAGTGATGCGATTGATGCGCCAATATGGCGATTGGAAAGTGACACCTGAAGTCAGGCGGCGGATCGCGGCGCGCCGGGATTTTGGTGTTGGCGATGTTGCGCGCGTGGTCGAAGGACCATTTGAGGGTCAGAAGGTTCGGGTGATTGATATTAAGGGGCAAACTGCCAAGGCGATGCTGAACATTATGAGTGGCAATATTCAGATGGAAATAAAGACCGCGCTTTTATCAAAAGATGGCGAATCCGAAGTCTGATGAGCGTGCGCCCGAATGCTGCGCGAAGGGAAGAGCCGCAAATTTTATTTGCGGCGGAACTATGGGATTGGTCAGATCGGCCTAGGATCAGGACCCATTGGTTTTGTGCCGAACATCTGAATCACTGCTCCAAAAATGGCGCGTCTCCAACCTTTCTTTCCAAAGTCTCATGGCAAACCTCGGGTGGATGACAAGCGCGTGCTGAGTGGCATAATATTTGTCAATCGTAATGGCTTGCGGTGGCGCGATGCGTCGTCAAAATATGGCCCACCAGAGGCACTCTACAACAGGTTCGTAAGGTGGAGCCGAAAGGGTGTGTTTGCCCGCATTCTGATCGAGCTGGCACGGAACGGTGGTCAAACTGATGTGCTGATGATCCCCTCTCATCGAAACTGTGTTTCGACTGCCTGGCAGTGGATGCACTTGGCCGCCCGATCCGGATGACATCTGGGAGGACGCTCAATGCTGATCAATCTTCTTAGCCGGGCGGCGGCTAACTGTCACATCCCAGACGGTAGTATGGCTGTGACAGGTAGGGCTGTGATTGCCGGCGTAACTTGGATGTTTTAGATGTTATTGCCACGTGATATCATTGGTGTGGCTTACAAAGGATTGAACTTTAACGATATAGATCAGGACCGCCTGCGCTTCTTTCGCTCACTCTATCTTAGTATGCTAGGATTGGGATGGGTGTGTTCTGCGGGTGCGTTTGTGGCGATCTTGATGATCATGCCGCCGTTTATGCAGCCATCTGCACGGGCCCTGATCATCGGAGGAATGCCACTTGCTGGGATTGCCCTTTTGATTACATTGGGGGGGGCATCGCCGCCTACCGGATCATCCAAATTGGGTTTGCCGCCTGCATTTTTTTTAATCTGGCAGTGTGGATGTCCCCAGCTTAAATTCGGGCATTTTTCGGACTTGCCCTGTTGATGGGCCTAATTCAGGGGGCAAGTTTTGCGGCGGTGCCGCAATTTAATCGTGGTCTGCAGGGCAGGCACTGGCAAATGGTGCAATGGCCCAAACGGACAATCTTGGGACGACATTGGGCACTCCGATTCTGGCGGGTTTGGCGGAGATTGCCGGGATAATCGGCTTTCTGATTTTCACCGGAGCTTTGTTTCTAAGCGGATTTTGTGTCCATGCGGTGCTGGCACGTCGACAACGTCGCACAGAATATTTAACGTTCCCTTTATGTTCATGTTTTGGGGTTGGAGACTCGGCGCTGGCCGTCTATGAGTAAATGGCTAATCGAGGGTGTCATGGCTGAGTTGAAATTTATCGAAGTGCGCGGCGCGCGCGAACACAATCTTAAGAATATTGATGTAGATATTCCACGCGACCAATTGGTTGTGATTACTGGGCTGTCGGGGTCCGGAAAATCGTCGCTCGCATTTGACACGATCTATGCCGAAGGGCAGCGGCGGTATGTTGAATCATTGTCGGCCTATGCGCGGCAATTTCTTAATATGATGGAAAAGCCGGATGTGGATCACATTAGTGGTCTGTCGCCGGCGATTTCGATTGAACAAAAAACTACTTCAAAAAACCCGCGATCGACCGTGGGTACTGTAACTGAGATTTATGACTATATGCGGCTGCTTTATGCCCGCGCCGGAACGCCATACAGCCCTGCAACCGGACTGCCGATTGAGGCACAGCAGGTGCAGGATATGGTCGACAGAATTATGGCGATGGAAGAGGGCACGCGCGCCTATCTTTTGGCGCCGATTGTGCGGGATCGAAAAGGTGAATATCGAAAAGAATTCATCGAGTTACGCAAACAAGGTTTTCAACGGGTTAAGGTGAACGGCGCGTTCTACGAATTGGAAGACGCTCCGAAGCTGGACAAGAAATTCCGTCATGACATTGATGTTGTCGTGGACCGGATTGTGGTGCGCGAAGGGTTGGAAACCCGCTTGGCGGACAGCCTGCGTACGGCGCTGGATCTGGCCGATGGGATTGCGGTGCTGGAAACGGCAACGGACGACCCGGAACGCCAGACATTTTCCGAGAAATTCGCTTGTCCGGTCAGTGGATTTACCATCCCGGAAATCGAACCAAGATTGTTTTCCTTCAACGCGCCTTTTGGTGCTTGTCCGGAATGTGACGGCTTGGGCAAAGAGCTATTTTTTGACGAACGGTTGGTGGTGCCTGATGCCGCGCTGAAAATCAGCGACGGGGCGCTGGCGCCTTGGCGCAAAGGCAAATCGCCGTATTTCCTGCAGACAATTGAATCTATCGCCAAACATTACAAATTTAATCAGAACACCAAATGGAAAGACCTGCCCGAGAATGTCCAGCAGGTGTTTTTGTATGGGTCTGGCGACGAAGAAATCATGTTCCGCTATGACGAAGGCGGGCGGGTTTATCAGGTGACGCGGGTGTTTGAGGGCGTGATTCCCAACATGGACCGGCGCTATCGTGAGACCGATTCCAACTGGATTCGCGAAGAGTTTGAGCGCTATCAAAACAATCGTCACTGTGGCAGCTGTAACGGGTTCCGTCTGCGCGAGGAGGCGTTGGCCGTGCGCATCGGGGATCTGCATGTGGGCAAGGTTGTACAAATGTCGATCCGCGAGGCGTTTGCCTGGTGTGAGGACGTGCCAAATCACCTGAGTGCGCAGAAAAATGAGATCGCCAAGGCAATTTTGAAAGAAGTTCGCGAGCGTTTGGGTTTTCTTAATAATGTAGGGCTAGAGTACCTTACATTGTCGCGTGCGAGCGGAACCTTGTCGGGCGGGGAAAGCCAGCGCATCCGACTCGCCAGCCAGATCGGCAGCGGTCTTACGGGGGTATTGTATGTGCTGGATGAGCCTTCGATTGGCCTGCATCAGCGCGACAATGATCGGTTGTTGGATACGCTGAAAAACCTGCGTGATCAGGGCAATACGGTGATCGTGGTAGAACATGACGAAGAGGCCGTTCGCGCGGCTGATTATGTGTTTGATATTGGTCCGGGGGCGGGCGTGCATGGCGGCTGGGTTGTGTCTGAAGGCACACCGCAGGAAATTATGGCTGATCCGGCGTCGTTGACCGGACAATATCTGTCGGGCGCGCGCAAAATTGCAGTTCCGGCCAAGCGGCGCAAAGGTAAAGGCAAATCGGTGACTGTTGTCGGGGCCACTGGCAACAACCTGAAAAATATGACGGCCAAGTTTCCATTGGGTCAATTTGTCTGCGTGACCGGCGTATCGGGGGGCGGGAAATCGACGCTGACCATTGAGACGCTGTTTAAAACCGCCTCGATGCGGTTGAACGGTGCGCGCCAGACACCGGCGCCTTGTGAGACCATCAAAGGGCTGGAACATCTGGATAAGGTCATCGACATTGACCAACGCGCCATCGGGCGTACGCCGCGGTCAAACCCGGCGACTTATACTGGGGCATTCACACCGATCCGCGATTGGTTCGCGGGCTTGCCTGAATCCAAGGCACGGGGCTATTTTCCGGGGCGTTTCTCGTTCAATGTCAAGGGCGGGCGCTGTGAGGCGTGTAAAGGCGATGGTGTTATCAAGATCGAAATGCACTTTTTGCCAGATGTTTATGTCACCTGCGAGACGTGTAAAGGCGCGCGCTATAACCGTGAAACTTTGGAAATTACCTTCAAAGGTAAGAGCATAGCAAACGTTCTTGATATGACCGTCGAAGATGCGCAAGAATTCTTTAAGGCGGTGCCGCCGATCCGCGAAAAGATGGATGCGTTGGTGCGGGTTGGGCTTAATTATATCAAGGTTGGTCAACAGGCGACAACGCTGTCGGGGGGCGAGGCGCAGCGTGTTAAGCTGTCCAAGGAACTGGCCAAGAGATCGACGGGGCGGACGTTGTATATTTTGGATGAGCCGACAACTGGTCTGCATTTCGAGGATGTGCGTAAGCTATTGGAAGTGCTTCATGAATTGGTAAATCAGGGCAATTCCGTGATCGTGATTGAACATAATTTGGACGTGATAAAAACGGCGGACTATATCATCGACATTGGGCCCGAAGGCGGCGATGGCGGTGGAGAGATTGTTGCGACAGGAACGCCGGAACAGGTTGCGGCGGTTGCGGCGTCCTATACCGGGCATTATCTCAAATCTATGCTTGACCCAAAACGCGTGGCGGCTGAATAGCGGCTACGCGGTGCGGGACTTTGGGTTTGGCCAGAGGATCGGTCCGGCAATGAGGATCAAGAAATCGGCGTTCATGACGACATTGAACCATGCGCCGACAATCACGCTTACTAGGCTGTCGAGCAGAAACCAGATCAGGATCGATGGCAGCATGATCGTCTTACCCAGTGTCGGATCATTTGCGTAAATTCGCGTCGTCACCAGCCAAAACATCAGGCCCCATCCGGCCAACATGCCACCGGTAATGGCTGTCATGAGTTGCGTCGGATCGCTGCTGGTGATTTGTGCGCCATCATAGGGCATGAATGCCAGATCAATGAATAAATTCATGAGCCCAGCAAGCGGCGTGACCAAGCCTAAAAATAACAGCAAGCCAAAGCCAACAAAAATGGCGCTAGAGGATTTGAGCCGGGAAACACGAGTATCATGGTGCATTGGCTTTTCCTTTTGCGATTTGAGGAGAGTCCTATCCAATAGTCACGCGGTAAAACAATTACCTCACAGGTAAGTGCCACAGGTAATTTTCGCGTTATGATAGGGCCAAAGAGGTCGCCTATGGGTGTTGAATTTGGAACCGCCCTGAAAACCTGGCGTACTCAGCGTCGGATGAGCCAGCTTGATCTTGGCCTGACAGCCGAGGTTTCATCGCGCACATCTCGTTTCTGGAAGCAGGGCTGGCGCGGCCAAGTCGAGAAATGGTGTTGCGATTGTGTGATTACCTTGCTGCGCGCAATCAAATGCCGACCGCGGCGGGATTGGCCCCGGCCTATGCAAAACGGCAGATGTCGGATGCTGACATGGTGTGGTTTCGCAAGCTGTCGACTGGATGCTAAAGCGGCATTCGCCGTATCCGGCCTTTGCGCTAGAACGCCACTGGATCATTAAGGCCCTGAATTCCCCTGCAATGATGTTGTTCCAGAGTGTAGGTATTTCTATCGGCGATAGCATGATTGATGCATTGGCCAACAACAAAAACCTGCGCGATGCCATCGAAGATTTGGACGAAGTAATCGCCTATTCCGTTGCGCGTCTGCGCATCGAGGTGGCGCATCTGGGCGGGGATAAGGTACTTGAGACCGCGATCAAAGTGCTACAATCGGGGGCAGGGGATACGTCTTGGCCCGCTAACGAATTTCCATCGGTGGTGGCAACACGCTACCGGATGAACGGCATGATATTGTCGATGTTTTCGACCCTCAGTCAGTTTGGCACGGCCGAGGACATTGCCCTGTCAGAGCTTCGCATAGAAATGCTGTTTCCAGCGGATGATCTGACCCGTCAAATGCTGATCGCGTTGCAGGGCGCTGGCCCTGAAACAAAATCGGGCGACGTTTGAATCAAAAGAGCGGCGGAATAATCCACCGCTCCCTAACTTAATGACCAAGCATTACTTTTTGAGCGGGCAGGTGTTTAGCCCCAATATCGAATAGAGTGGGCAACTGCCAAGCAGACCGGTGGCCAAAGGCACGATGCCTATCAAAAGCGCCCAGCTATAGGCCACATCTGGGAACATAAAATAGGCGATCAGCAGGACAAGGCCCACAATGACACGCAGAATTCGGTCACGGTTGCCTTTGTTTTTGGTGAACATAAGGAGCTCCTTTATCATGAAATGACAATGAGATGGGGTGGCTAAGGCGGTAAAGACGAACGAGCGAAACGCATTGGACAAATCCATCAGCGACAAAAATATATCGCGCGGGATCAGGACCACAGTGCAACTGTTGCGGGTGATGGCCTCGCCTGAATAATCTTCGCCGCCCAAAAGGCCCAGCGTTGACTGGATACAGCTTTGGCCCGGCTACACCGCGTAGAGCTGAATATCGCGCCCGGTGGGCCCGGTCAGAAACACGTCGACCTGATCGGTTGGCACGATGACAAAGCCTTTGACGGTCTCGCCGGAGCGGAAAAGAACGGTGCCAGCGGGCACGGTTTGGGGCGTGAGTTGGTTCAGTCTGGCCGCACAGGGGGCGTCAAATTTGGGTAATTCCTGTGCGTTGGCCAGCCTAATCCATCAGCTGCGGTGCCGTTTTTCAAACCGGGGCAACATGGCGCTGAAATCACGTCCGGTGCCGTCCTCGTCTTCGACAAACTGCGCATAAAGCTGTTGTGCAAGCGCGCCCATTGGGGTGTCAGCGTCGGCACTTTCGGCGGCTTGCTGGGACAGGCGCAAATCTTTTAACATCAGATCTGCCGCAAATCCGGGGGCATAGCCGTTGTCCGACGGTGATTGTGGGCCAATGCCGGGGGCGGGACAATAGGCGTTCATGCTCCAGCTATAGCCGGACGAGGTGCTGACCACATCAAACATTTTTTGCCGGTCCAGCCCCAGTTTGTCGGCCAAGGCAAAGGCCTCGCAGGTGACAATCATCGTTGCCCCAAGGATCATGTTGTTGCAGATTTTGGCGGCTTGCCCGGCGCCCGCATCGCCACAATGCACCGCCTTTTGGCCCATGATGGCAAACAGCGGATTGGCCTGGGCAAAAGCCTCGGCTGTGCCGCCCGCCATAAAGGTTAACGTGCCGCCAACCGCACCGCCGGTACCGCCAGACACAGGCGCGTCGACGAACAACACGCCCGCTGCTCCGGCCTGATCCGCCACGGCCCGCGCGCTGTCAACGTCCACGGTTGAACAATCGACCAACGTCGCGCCAGCGGTCATCGCCGGGATGACATCCGCTGCGACCGCGCGCAGAATTGCACCGTTGGGCAGCATGGTGATGACCACATCGGCGCCATCTGCGGCGTCGGCCGCGCTGCTGGCCATGGTCACGCCGTCAATCGCCACATCGGCCATGTCAAAGCCGGTCACAACAAAGCCTGCTTTGGCCAGATTAGCGGCCATTGGCGCGCCCATATTGCCTAACCCGATAAAGCCGATTTTCATAACACTCTCCTTTGTGTCAAATGACAGTTTGTCCTTGCCCAGAGGCATCAACATCTTGCTGATGGCCATCGGGGGCACGTTCATATCGCTGTATTTCCAGACTGGATTGCGGTCTTTGTCAATGATAGCCGCACGGATACCTTCGAGAAAATCGCCATGTTCCATGGCGCGCCAGGTGAACCGGTATTCCAGTTCCAGCGCCTTGCGAATGTCGAGCATTGGGCTACGCAAACGGTGTAGCGCCTCGATGGTGCAGGCCATTGAAACAGGCGAATTTCGCGATAATGACCTGAGCGTATCACGGGCAAAATCGCTATCCTCGGCCTGTAGCGTGTTCAAAATATCGCCAAACGATTCACCACCAAAATGGCGGTCAATATCGGCGTGGATTGACGTCAGTGACCCTGTGGTGGGCATTTCCGCGGCGGCGTCGATCAACGCAATATCGCCGCTGGTTTCAAGCCCGGCAATCAGATCAGGCCATTTGTCCTGCGGCACATAGAAATCTGCAAACCCGGCGTGAATGGCATCCCCTGCATCCATCCGCGCCGCCGTTGTACCCAGGTATTCGCCCAACCGTCCCGGAGCCAATGCGAGCATAAAGGTGCCGCCGACATCCGGCATCAGGCCGATGCCACATTCCGGCATGGCGATGCGGCTGGATTCACCAACAATGCGGTGCGAGCCGTGACACCCGATGCCAACGCCGCCGCCCATGGTGAACCCCTGCATCAGGCTGACGACGGGTTTGGGGTATTCAAACAGATCGGCGTTCATGCGGTATTCATCGCGCCAGAACGTGCGGCCAAAGTCGAAATTACCCTTGGTTCCAGTGTCATAGAGTTCGGCAATATCACCACCCGCACAGAACGCTTTGTCGCCGATGGCGTCAATAATGATCAGAGCCACCGCTGGATCATCGCGCCATGTTTTCAGCGCCGCGTCGATGGCCATGCACATGTCATAGGTCATCGCATTGAGCGCGCGGGGACGGTTTAAGGTGATGCGCCCGGCGTGACCGGTGATGCGAATGTCGATGTCGGTCATGGAAAATCCTTTAGCGCGCGGAGAGCATTTGGCGCGCAACAATCACGCGCATGATTTCGTTGGTACCTTCGAGAATTTGATGCACCCGCAAATCGCGCACCAGTTTTTCGATGCCATAATCGGCCAGATAGCCATAGCCGCCATGCAGTTGCAGGCACTGATCGACAACTTTTGATCCGGTATCGGTGACAAACTTCTTGGCCATGGCGCAGTACTTGGTGGCGTCGGGTGCGTTGGTGTCCAATTTCCACGCCGCTTGGCGTAAAAATACCCGGGCGGCCTGCATTTCGATCTCCATATCGGCGAGGCGGAATTGCAGCCCTTGAAACTGGTCGATGCTTTTGCCAAACGCCTGTCGTTCGCCCATATAGGTCAGCGTCGCGTTCAACGCCGATTGTGCCGCCCCAAGCGAGCAGGCCGAGATGTTCAGACGGCCGCCATCGAGCCCCTTCATCGCATATTTGAATCCATCGCCTTCGGTACCGACGAGGTTGCCGGACGGGATTTTACAATCGTCAAACTGCACCTGCGTGGTCGGCTGACTGCGCCAGCCCATTTTGTCCTCGGGGGCACCGAAACTAAGCCCCGGCGAGCCCGCTTCAATATAAACCGTCGATACGCCTTTGGCGCCGGAATCACCGGTGCGCACCATCGCCACGTAAGCGTCGGAATAACCGCCACCCGAGATGAAAGCCTTTGTGCCGTTTAGGGTATAGCCCTCGTTAGTGCGATCCGCGCGGGTCGTTAGGGCCGCGGCGTCTGATCCAGAACCGGGTTCGGTCAGGCAATAGGACAGCACAGTGTTCATGGTTAAAATGTCGGGCATGATGCGCGATTTCAGCTCGTCACTGGCGAAGGTGTCGAGCATTTTGGCGCACATATTGTGGATCGACAAAAACGCCGCGACGGACGGGCAGGCCATGCTAAGAGCCTCAAACACAAACGTCGATTCAAGCCGCGTCAGCCCCGAGCCGCCGCCGTCTTCGGAGACATAAAGCCCGCCAAATCCCAGCTCGCCGACCTTGGGCCAGAGCGATTTTGGAATGGTTTCATCCTTTTCCCATTGGCGGGCAAAGGGGGCAATGTTTTCCTGCCCAAACGCATAGGCCATGTCGAAAATGGCGGTCTGTTCTTCGGTAAGGGCAAAATCCATCGGAATCTCCTGAAGTTAAGCAATTGAACGCTTGTTTAATTCCCAATTCTTACAGGAGTTTTGCAAGAGGCTAAAGCATTTTGCATTTGATTGGGTGTACGGATCAAACGCAAAGCGCCCACAACAGTTAGAGGGCGTGGGCCTTTTGCATTTTTTCTGACACTGAAAAAAAGCAAAAGGCTTTAAAGATTGGCGTGAAACTGTTGGTTCAAATGGCGCATGACGGCGGGGACGGGTTGCTGATGAGACTCCGAATTGCATTGAAAACCTCGTGTGATCCGCTAGATCAAACCCTTGTTTTAGTGAGAAAAGGCGCCTGTCATGGCCAAACCCAAGAAAAATCTGGCGCAGGAACGGCTGGACGAACAGGATCGGTTGCGCAAATTTGAAGCACGCGGCGGATTGGACGGCCCGGCCTATGCGTTGTCGCCGGGGATGGCCAGTTTTGATATTTCTGATTTGGTGTTGGAAAACAATGTCTTGTCCGACGATCTGGCGCGGCTCTATGATCCTGCGCAGGGCGATACCAGTTATGCGCCGGGCAATGGCTATTTCGAAATTCCTGACGCCACGGCGCTTTATCTGATAATCCGGCGGTTTAAACCCAAACGGGTGATTGAGGTCGGCTGTGGCAACAGCACAAGGGTGACGCGGCAGGCGATTATTGATGGCGGATTAGACACGCAGATCACCGCCGTTGACCCGTATCCGCGCGCAGATATTGCGCATTTGGTCGACCGGTTTGAGCAGGCCCGCCTTGAAGACATGGACGAAGCTATGTTTGCCGATCTGGAACCGGGGGATGTGTTGTTTATCGATTCCAGCCATCAGGTGCGCATTAGCAACGACGTGGTACATTTGTTTTGCCGGATCATTCCGATGCTGCCGCCGGGTGTGGTGATTCACGTGCATGACGTGTTTTTGCCCTATGAATATCCGAAACGGTTTTTCTATGATTGCCCGTCCTGGGGCGAGCAATATATTTTGCACACACTGTTGCAGGGTGGTGGGTACGACATCCTGTGGCCGGGGTTTTATCTGCAACAGGAGCGTCCTGATGCCGTTAAGGCGATGCCGTTTTTGACGACCGAGCGGGCGCAATCGTTCTGGATGCAGAAAAAGTGATGGGTAGTCGTTATCTACAGCGTGACTTTTTCTTTTTACAAAAAAAAAGTGTACGCAGATTCGTTTGATTGCCATTCACGATAACCGACCAAATGACCGTAACCGTTCCAATGTTGCCGTGAAATGCCTGGGTTGTTTTTTGAATTTACTTTACCGATACGTGATTTGAATTTGGTTCAGGAGAATTTTAGTGAAGTCATTTGGTCAGACGATTGCACGCATTGGTTTTGGTTTCGCGGCTATGAGCATGCTCATGTGGCTCATGTGGCCAATGGACGTCGCTGCTTACATAGAAAAATTCGAACCCGAGCCTTTTTTTTGCGTTTGGGGTCGCGTTGTTTGTTTGGATTTCTGCCGAGTTTAAACGCAGCGAAGAAGTTATATTTCGAAAATCCACGCCAAATGACATCAGTTTTGGACGTCGAATGGTTGCTTACTATTCTTTTCAACTTCGTGGCATGCTGCATGAGCATGACTGTCACTCTTTTTTGCTCCAGCGATATTCTTCCGAATTCAATGGTTTTAATATGGAAGTTTTTCTGGGTGTAACCGAATTTCAAAGTAGACATTTAAAACCAAAATTTGACAATTTCATCCAGGATCTTGACAAATTTATGATACTTCTCGCAACGAATACATCCCCATACGGGGCTGGAGATGACACCCGTCTTTACGTGAAAAACCCTAGGTACGACAGCACTGGAGATTGGACAGAATTACAACGTCAGGAAGTGAAGGCATTGAATGAGCAGGCAAGCAAAACATGGGAAAGTTTATGCAGCCTGGTCTCGAATATTAAGGTACATGTACCGGAAATATTCGATGCTCCGATAGAGCAAGAATGGCGATATTTCGAACCAGAACACAATAAACAGTCGGAAAAGGCTTATCCCCTTTGTTCCGGCAAGACTACATGTTGAGGCGACAGAGTTGATGATTGTGGCTTGAGGCGTGGATCGGATCAATTTGCGGCGCAGTTTGGGCGCATAAAACGTAGCTTTTATGAT